>NZ_JAEKDA010000025.1:0-90170 GCF_016405635.1 Pseudomonas sp. MF6755 | reverse complement strand
TGGCTGGCTGAAAGAAAATCGCAGGATCGGCACTCGCTATGACAAGCTGGCCAAGAGCTTTGCAGCCATGGTCACCTTGGCCTGCAGCCTACGTTGCATGCGGCAATACTTTTCGTACAAAGCCTAGATTATGGGCTTTGTTGCATGAGGGTCCTGCAGTTGACAGCGCACCTCCTCCTGGATCAGAAGTGTCAGGCTCTGTGGCATCCCCGGCAGCAAACAGTTCCCAGAAAGCAATTCCGAGCCAGGCAGAGCCAGCTATTACGCCAGCAGTGATAGGTGTTGAGATGCCCGTCATTTCCGGCTGGTACACGTTCTGCCCTACCGCGGCTGACCAAGGTAGCCCAAAACTTCTGGATCTCCTTTATGACGTGCGAGCGAATGCCGGCAAAGTGGCCTTCTTCGACATACAGGTGGACATCGACTGCGTGTTGGGTAGGCAGCCGGACTATGATGCTGCGTTCAGTAGGCTCGAGGACGCGGACGAGGTAATTTACCTCTTGCGCGTGCCCCTAGTAATGGACGGCGATCCTGTCACGCCCCGGCAATGGATTAGCGGCAAGCGCGATCCCTCCGTTCTGCGTACCATGTATAGCGACAATGGTTCCGCGATAGCGATACACAATGGGAACGACAGTCGTAATCCCCTGTCACGTTTCCAGCCCCATGTTGAGGGAAGCAACGACATCCTCTTCGGGCCCTATGCGATAAAGGAAAGCTCCGACGACGATGCCATCACGTTCGATCTGAACGCTTCGTTTCTTGACAGTGCCGCTCTGCAGCAGGCGACCATTATCGCGGAAGAACTCCGTGCTACCCGTGCGCTGCCTACGACTTTGCATTCGCCAGTCGGGAAAGGCGGGTCATAACCGTTTTTGTTTTGCGCAACTGCCATTCTGCTTGTGGTTGGGAATGTTTGCGAACCAACACCGCAATGTTCGAAGCGCGAGCGGTAAAGATCCGGCTTGGGGCGGAAGCCGTCGATCAGAAGGATCAGCTCTTGGCCATTGCCTGCTTATCGTCACTTTGGCATTCGTTGATTCTGTTCAATCTCGAGCCAGGGCATCCGTCGTCGTCTGTTGTGCATCCTTTGCACGTAATGTTGCTGTACGTCTGCAATGTCGTCATCTGCCGCCCATCTAACGCGCGGCAGAGCGGCAGCGGTGCATTGCCAACTCCGCTTCCGTAAATTTCTGACGGTAAAATCGCCTGAAAGCGAATTTTTGATACCGGATGAGATGCCACCATTTGGGCTCTAGAAGCAGTTGGAGCCTTGGCCATGAGCAAAGAACCGCAAGCGATAGTCGCCTTGCTGGATCAGCAATATGAGCAGTTGTTGGTGGACGCGAGACGCCTGGTAACAAGCTATGTGGATGCGTCCATGAAGCTGTACAAAAAGACTGGGGCCAGATCTGTTGTAGCTGCCGTGTCAATCAAGCAAACGAGCCCGAATGCGTACTCGATCTACTGGTGCAAACTGGTGCCACTGCATGGGCAAAAAAACAAATTCGCGCCCCTTACTATTGCCAAGGGCAATGGCAAACACAAATACCCGGCTTCCTCGTTCGAGTTTGTTAAATACCCTTACCGCCGCCTGGTTTTGCAGGTTGAGGAGCGTCTTGCTGAGATTCGTAGCATTGCCAGCGAGAATCGTCAGCTGCGTCGGACGTTGGTCGCTTATGAAAAGAAACTGTCTAGATACCAAGCGCTTGATCATGGCGGTCTCTATTCGGGAGAGTAGAGGCTGAGTGCCTATAAGCAGTGCCGAACGGATCTGAACCGATTTTAGCGTCCGAAAGCCCCGTGCAGCATGGTCTGACGGGGCTTTCTTGTATCAGCAGTGAATTCCTGTGCGACATGTTGCAGCGCTTGAGTAGGTTACGGGCTATAAGCAGTGTAGTGCGCTAAATCTACTCGCTGCCAGCCAGCAGGCCAGTGCATGCGGGGTTCACAGGCTATATTTGCTATTAGCAGTGATGCGTACGTCCAAGGCTGCTGGCCAACTGCGATCTGTATTAGCAGTGAGAGGCTTCACTTTCATAAAATAAACATTGGTAGGTGCCGGTCTAGCTGGTACCTGTGTCGCGCAGCGGATGGCGGCGGTGATGCGCTACCCTTCACTGCATCGCTGCTGTTCGAATGCAATGCGGTTCATTACGCAGATGGGGATGGGGTAGCCCTGGATGTGGGTCGTGAGAGCCTCGCTGCCGGCGATCACCATGATGCAGGAGAGGCCTCTGCGGAAGCGCATTCCTCGTCCCGAGTAATTGCGCGGGATGATCTCCCATGATTCGTCGTCGTAGTAAAAACTAACGATTTCTGACCAGTGCGATTGGACGCCCGCGCCCATGATGCCTACTGGTGTCAGGCAGAAAATTTCTACCTGGGTTTCCTGCCCAAGAGGTACGGCGTAAACCCGACCGTTTGGTGCAATGGGTGGGAAGTACTGCCCGTTACCGAGGTGGCGAAATTCCATGGTGGTGCTCCGGATAGATGAGGTCGCTAGACACTCTCCGGTAGTTTTAGGAAAACCCAAGATCAGATGCTGCCTGCGAGGCGGCGCACGGGTTATGGCGTACCGGGCAAGCTAATTCGCCACATCGAGAAGCGAGCATGCCGTTGATCTAAGCGCTTCGGCGCTCCGGTCATTTTCGCATTGACGCGGCAACTGACTACCCAGCCAAGGTCATCGCTGATCTCATGGACTTGGGTGGCAAATATTGCGTATCGCAGTAGTGATGCCTTGCAGGTGGATTCGGGTAGGCGCCCGCTGCCGATGAAAAGGCAGCGGACAGTTTGTTACAGGTATCTGGTCATACCGCTGAAGACTCAATCGTCGCCACGCTTCTTGTCCAGATACGCTGCGACCATGTAGCCAACAGCACCTGTGATGGTGAGCGCACTGATGACCGCAAGTACCGCATATACCAACAATTCAAAACGATCCACGCCCTGACTCCTTTGACTCGAGGTAAGCCAAGTTTAAGGGCGTCTGATCTAATCCCAAATCTGCTGCGTAGTGCCTTAGCGGCTGGTACCGGCTGCTTCCTTCAGTAGGGTGGCTCGGGCACCGACGTATGCATCAGTTTCCCAGATACGCAAATTTCCGAGCTCGTAGGCGACGTGATCCCGCGCCTCTAGATCCTCGTCGTGGGGAGCGTTTCCCCCAAGAATCGGAGCTTTATGATCGGCCCATTGTTCGTAGAGCTCGCAGGCATACGCTGAGCGGCAATCATCAAAATTTAACCCATGAGCAAGCAAAAGCTCCTTAGCTGCAGGTAGGCTGTTTTGCCGCCATATCCGCCATGCTTCTTGTCTTGGATGCTGACAGTGCCGCACACCTTGAACTGCCGAGGCCGTTTCCAAAACGGCGATCTGCTTGCCCCCTGAGATATTAATTTTGCGGTGATCGTATGGATCTTCGCTGCCGTTACTTACCGAATGATATCCGTCTGCTTTGGCGTCATTCAGAGCTATTCGGGCATCGAAGAAAAACGCTTCACGCAGCGAAATGCCCAGATACCGCACTAACATAATCACCACCGCCAGGTGCTCAGAGAGGCGAGTTTGAACGTCTTCTACAGCTGCCTCGAACCTCGCTTGATCAAGGCTGCGCGGGACGGTAATCCGTGCATGGTTAGGAAAGCCAATACGGTCGCCAACGTCAGCTGTCGCGACTTTCCAGCCACCATCGGTTGCAAGGGCCATTACTGAATACACGGTCTCAAGCAAGTTCGCCGCGCCTTGCTGCGAGAGATTCCCGTGGTACACCTGGATACAGAGTTCTTCGCCGTATTGCCGCACCAGTTTTTTATTGACGAGCTCCAGGATGTCCACCTCATGAGACTCCTTGGCGTAAATACTAAACTGGGCCCACTGCTGGTCGTGGATCATTGCCTCGTGTTGGCTGAGGAGGCCGCGCCGGACTGCCTCCCTGAGGATCGCCGAACCGGCCTTGCTCAAGTCCCGATCAAAATGTAGGTGGAAACTCTGCTTCATGGTCATTCCTCCAATCAGCTCAGGTGCTGAGCTGCTGTAGGGAATGTTGAGGAAGAAAAAATATCCTGTGGTTCGTTTTCGGTCGCTTTCAGCACCTGAAATTGACGAGCGCATCCGTCCCGTAAACGGTCGTTTACGGCACACCTATTCCAGCTGATCTTTTGGACTTGGGATTTACCGCTTTCCTGTCACTTTTCCTGTACCGAAATCAGTGTGAGAAAAACGTATGGGAAAGCGGATTGGATATGCCCGAGTGTCGACTGATGATCAGAACCTCGACCTGCAGCGAGATGCACTTGCTCTGGCTGGGTGCTCAACAGTCTACGAGGAGACCATGAGCGGCAAGTCGGCGGACAGGCCGGAGCTGGGGCATTGCCTCAAAGCTCTGCGTAGTGGTGACACTCTGGTTGTCTGGCGACTGGACCGCCTCGGTCGTTCTTTGCCTGACTTGGTTGGGATTGTCAGTAGCTTGGAGCGGGAAGGGGTGGCCTTCGAATCCATAACCGAACGAATCGAAACCACCAGCGCTGCCGGCAAGCTGATCTTTCACGTGTTCGCTGCCCTGGCTGAGTTTGAGCGCAACCTCATTCGAGAACGAACTCGTGCAGGACTGGCTGCGGCTCGTGCCCGTGGGAGAAAAGGTGGACGCAAGCCTGCGCTGGATGATCGTCAGGTGCGTGAGATACGAGCTCTTCTCAGAGATCCTGAGATACAGCTGACCGATGTTGCCCGACGGTATGGCGTTTCTCGAACAACGCTTTACCGCTACGTCGGTTCGCTGAAATCATCTGCGGTCGTTTAAGTGGTGGTGGTATTTTCCGCTGAAGTTGCTCAGATAATTTTGGGCGCTATGACCTGGCAGGCAAATGAAGGATGTCTCCGGCGTACTACGTGTGCCGGACTACCACTGAATAAAAATAGGGAGTTTTCATGTCGGTGCTTTTTTCTGTGAAGGGATGCGTTGGTACCTTGCTGTTGGTTGCGTTGGTGGGTTGCTCCAGTACCCCGAAGGTCACGTTGCCAGAACCTAAAGATGTTCCTCGCGAAAAATGGTCCGATGCCATGTTGGTTCTGGAAGCCATGCGCATCGATGGTCAGCGCGATATTCCAAGGGAAATGGTTGGGAATGAAGTAGATAACCTGAGCACGCCGCGATCTTCGGGAGGCTCTGGAGGTCTAGCAACGGCAGGTTTGGGATACGTGTCACCTCCAACTGGTTTTAGCAGCGCAGGAGCAGCCTCTCTTGGCGTCGGGTTGTTCTTGTTGGGTGGTGGCAGTGCTGGCCCTGTCTATCACTACCAGGTTGCTGCGTGGGTGCCTGAGGAGCTGGCGTCTAACCCAAAGGAGGCATCTGCGTTGGTCAGGTCGGCTTGGCTTGAGGCGAGAGAGAAATACTTCGGTGGAACAATCTCAAAGTTGCGCCATGAGCCTGCTAGGTACGCTGACGGCTCAGGTAAGAAATACGACAGGCTTGCAGATTTGGCTGCTGAGAACCCCGCGCCGTTCGACGCTCCGGCGAGCGCTGCGCCAGCATTCATTTTGGCCGAGAAAGCCTACGGCCCGATTTTCCTGACCGATCCCTCAGGCGAACTAGTTTGCTGACGCTAGCCGAGCAGATAAGGACGGCATGGATGCACTGGCGGGTATTGCTCGTCACCTGCCCGAATGGATGTATGCGTACTATCCTGGACGGAATTGGCCTAGGGACTTCCGACCTGCCGCGATTTACAACAAGAACGGCAATCTCTATTTCATTGGGAAGTAGTCGTGGTCGGCCTGTGCGACTGGCGATCAGCCAATCATTTCGGAATTTTGTCTGCGTGATCAGTCATGCAGATTCTTTCGCGAGGCGAAGGCGTTCAATAAAAAACGAAGGTGCTCAACACAAACATTGAGCACCTTCGGCGTGCGTTGAGCGCCTTCAGGGAGCGGTGGGAAGCTCCCATGCCCATCCGCCCTGCATTCCTGTTTTGTGTGAACGTATACCTAGCTGTTTCTGGGCTCTGCGAAGTGACGCCGAAGAAATGCAACGCTCTTCAGCTAGAGCTATCAAGTCATTGCTTGCAACAGGCCCAGCTTGCAACGTCTCTTTAAGGAAGCAGCAGGCCTCTTGAGTAGCTGATACGGGCCTGGCGTCACCCGTTTGCTCAATAGCAGCGAGAATGGCTTCAGCGCTTCCTTCAATAGCATCTCCCCATCGGATGCAGGTTGTTTCCAGCTGCTCGCCTATAACGACGGGCTCAACGAAATACTCAATCCCTCCGCTATCAATCGAAACGTTGGATTTGGCTCGGACAAGCACCCTGGCTTCTGAATTCTGATCTTTCTCTGCCACCAGTACAGTGCGAGCGAGCGCGGAGAATGCCTGGCTGCCGATCACACGATTAGCTGCGGAGGACTGGCCCGAACCTTTGCTTAGGTGAGATATGCCGAGGACAGCACAACAATGTCGTTCTGCAAAGTCCACTACCATTTGCAGCCCCTGCCGAACTTCGTTTGCTCGGTGCATGTCCCCACGAATGAGATTGATCAGGGGGTCGAAAATCAGCAATGAGACGCCGTCAATCCGTGCGGCTGCTTCATTTAAAAGTGCAAAGTTGGCAGCAGGATCAAACTGTCGCCTATTCCCACTCTGATCCCTTAGCCCCTCAATTACGTGCACGCGGTTCAGGTCTGCGTCTGCAGCTATGAGGCGAGGAATGATGGTGTCAGCTATACCATCCTCGCCGCTCCAAATTACAACGTTGCCTGCTGCGTCACCTATGCTGCCGTCTGGCCAGTCCGCTCCTCTACTAAGCCTGGCGGCCAGCGATATTGCCAACGTGGTTTTACCGCACCCACCTGCGCCGGCAAGAATGGATAACTTTGCCCTTGGCAGCCAGCCTGGCCAAATCCACTGGATCTTTTCCACTGGAATATTGACCGCTGCTGTGAGTTCTACCGTCCAGCCTGGCTGTTGAGGTGTTCGGCGCTGCATTACAGCGCCTCCCTTTGCCGAATCCAAGCTTGGATTTCGCTGTTTTTCCAGCCGACGCTGGAACCGCACAAAAGGCGTTGTCGCGGGAAAAGGCCCTCCGATATTTTGCGATAGATCGTTGAGCGTTTTAGGCCGACGATTGCTTCGACATCGCGTAAGCGAAGAATTTTGTCATCGTCGCCGACGTCGTCAAAGTTGCTAACGTGCATTGCCATAGGTTTTGAGTCCTAGGTCCTGAAGCGTGGGGCAGCGTCCTCCGGCACTACTGCTAAAAAGGGTAAAAGACGGAAGTCGGCTGGCTATATAGCGAGCACGGGCATTTGCCACACGCATAGGTATATGCGCGTTTCCGAGATAAATGTTCGGTAGCGTCGGAGGTCGTTGTGGGCTACAGAAGTTCTAGGCCGTAAGGCTTCTAGGGGCAGAACGGTATGAGAGTGTTCATGCCAGATGCGCAAATCAACCGACGGAAGTTGATGCGGCCCGCTCAGCCGATGCGAACGAGGCGAAAGTTTTTAACATCGCTACCAGAGCGACGTGGCGGACCGTTGCGGATCGATAGGGATCGCTTGGGACGGACAATTTTTAACATGAGAGTGCCGGGTTGGCAATCAGCAGATGCTCTGTCTTGGTTGGGAAAGGGTGGCCCAACCAAGACAGTAGTTGACTGAATGCTCAGCGTTCTATCGGAACCAACTAGTTATCTGTCCCGATATCGAGCTTGGGCAGCGCCTTGACGATTTTCTGAGTCTCCAGGCTGACGGTGACCACGCGCTGGAACAGCTCAAGTGGATACTTGGGGTTGCCCATGGTTTCGACGGCCCAATCGTTGGCGTCGTTGACGATGCCGCTGGCTTTGTCGGTGCGCACGGCCTGGCGCTCCATTACCCAGTCCAGCGCAGCCTTACCGTTGACCACGTAATCCCAGGCCGCCTCGGGGATGCCCTTTAGGGTGATGCGGTGGTTGTAGATGACCGTGCTTTTATCGCCTTTCTTGGCGAATTTCATCTTCTCTACGCGGTAATCGGCATTGGTGAGCGCGCCCTTGGCCTCAATGGTAAGTGGGTATGGCTCGACGGCTTCGTAGTTCAGATGAAGCTCGGCTAGGGCGCGGCCCGCCTTGCTGAAAGCCCAGAAGTCGGCGGCCTTCTTCACAGCCGGGATGCGCGGCAGCTCTTTGCTCAGGTTGTCGGCATAACGCTCGCGATAATCCTGAGAATGCAGGATGCCGTAGACGTAGTAGAACAGGTCTTCCTTGCCGATGGCCTCGCTCGGATAGGCGCTGGCAAAGTGCGCAAGACCAGCATCGGTGATGGCATCGCGGCGGCGCAAACCACCTTCAATTGGCTCAGCAAAGAGGTCGTCTTTGGATGCTTGGGCGGCTTCGTCGTAAAAATAGAGAGGGAAGCATTGCGAGCCTGCCTCCATTATATTCAGGTCTGGTATTAGTCCTACAATAAAAGCACTAAAACTTTTCGCGCCCTTAGACGTGACAGTTATAGAGATATTTTTTGAGCCACACCCAGGAAAGATCTTTGGAATAAGGGCGACGTCATTGATTAAGCTGCGATGGAAATACAAATTCGATTTTACGAACGGCCTGTATACGCCAATTGTTAAGGCGTCATCAACATAGTAGATCGAGCGCCCTCTTTGAACACCTTCGCGCAAAGCTCTTGACCAGCTAATTTTTTCGTCGTTGAAAGAGATAAACTCCTCAACTAATGGACGCGCCCCACTCTCTGCGCTGGAAAAGCTCTTGCTGTAGCGCAAGAGTTCAGAGTTATAAAAGTCAACAGTACATTTTATGTTTTCAATTAAATTACTCTTTGAGTAATTATAAACCCAATTATCCCTATTGGTTTTTACTCCATTTGAGTAAATTTTGAATATAGCTATCTTTTCATTTTTCTTA
The DNA here is from genome assembly GCF_016405635.1 of Pseudomonas sp. MF6755. Classification (NCBI taxonomy): domain Bacteria; kingdom Pseudomonadati; phylum Pseudomonadota; class Gammaproteobacteria; order Pseudomonadales; family Pseudomonadaceae; genus Pseudomonas; species Pseudomonas sp. MF6755. The sequence goes on along the minus strand of NZ_JAEKDA010000025.1, from coordinate 81,279 downwards.
TCACCCAGAACAATGTGGTCGGAAAAGCTGTCATCGCGCTGCTTGAGCCAGTCGCCATGGGCATCCGGGGTAATAACCTGCCAGTCTGGTATACCTGCCAAGCTCCCAAAAGTGGCGATTTTTTCCAACTTCTCTTTACGGCTGAGGTAGTCGCCAATATCGTGGAAAAGAATTCGGCCATGCTCGTCCGTGTCGGGGTTTTTTACCAGCAGCGTGATGGCAATCGGGGCACGGCTGCCGCTATCAAAAATCTTCCCACCTTCCTTGCGCGACAGCTCGCCCGAAGTGCGCTGGTTTCCTCTCAAATGAAATACATGGATATTTGAGAACTCTTCTGCTAGGCATTTACGCAAGCCATCAGCGGTACTAGTATCCAACCAGCCCGCATTGGTCACAAAGCCAATCACGCCTGCATTTCCTATACGGTCAGAGGCCCAACGTATGGCGCGAATATAGCTATCGTAAAGCGCATTTTTATTGCTTGCAGTCGAGCGCTCAGCGTAAGAACTGCGGATGCGTTCATCTAAACTTGGATAGGCAATATTGGCATTATTGTCGTTAGCGCTCTCCTGCTTCGCTGAATACGGTGGATTGCCCACAATTACTCGGATATCCAGCGCTTTCTGCCGCTTACGGCGAGCGCTATTGTCCTCCAGCAGCGCGTCTACCAAGTCGTCCTTCTCATACATTTGGAAGGTGTCGGTCAGACAGATACCTTCAAACGGCGTGTACTCGTCGATCACTTCGTCGTGGTAAGCCGCTTCGATATTGATGGCAGCGATGTAGTAGGCGAGTAGCACTAATTCGTTGGCATGGATCTCGTGCTTGTATTTGTGCGGCAGCTCTTCCGATTTGATCAGGCCGGACTGGATCAGGCGGGTGATAAAGGTGCCAGTGCCGGTGAACGGGTCGATGATGTGGACGCCTTTGCTACCGAGGGTCTGCCCGAACTCCTGTTGCAGCAGGTGGTTGACGCTGTGGAGGATGAAGTCCACCACCTCAACTGGGGTGTAAACGATCCCTAAGCGTTCGGTCATCTTTGGGAAAGCGTTACGGAAAAACTTGTCGTACAGCTCGACAATGATCTTTTGCTTGCCTTGAGCGTTGTCGATGCCGGCAGCTCGTTGACGAACGCTGGCGTAGAACTTTTCCAGCGTGTCGGCTTCCTTGGCCAGGTGATGCTCATGGAGCGCGTCCAGCACGCCTTGCATGGCTTTGGACATGGGGTTGTGGCTGGCGAAGCTGTATTCCTCGAACAGAGCATTGAACACTGGCTTGGTTACCAGATGCTGGGCAAGCATTTCGATGATCTCGCCATCGCTGATGCTGTCGTTGAGATCATCGCGCAGCTCAGCGGCGAATGCCTCGAAAGTCGCTCTCTCCTTGGTGTATTCAGGGTTCTCCAAAATGCCCTGGATACGGTCGATATGGGTGCGGGCGATCTTGGCGATGTCGTTGGCCCAGTCTTCCCAGTGGTGGCGGTTGCCGCACTTGTCGACGATCTTGGCGTAGATGGCCTTCTCGATTTCCCCGACCTCGTAGGTCAGCTCGGCCTGCTGGGTCATCTGGCCTTCAACATCGTACTTAGCGTGTTTCTCACCAATGCCGTACTGGCCTTTGCCTGCCTGGCCGTTGCTCGTGCCGCTAGCTTTCCTGACCTTTTTATCGGCCTTGTCGGTGATGGCGATGACTTCCATCTTGCGCGGGTCAGAGCCGATCAGGTCGAGCTTGTTGACCATGGCGTCGAAGCTGTCGTCGTGCGAGCGCAGTGCCTGAAGCACCTGCCAGACTACTTTGTAGGTCTGGTTGTCGTTGAGGGCTACATGGGGTTCCGTATTTGCTGGGATAACCACCGGCAACACCACATAGCCACGCTTCTTGCCTGGTGCGTTGCGCATCACCCGGCCTACGGATTGCACCACGTCCACTTGGGAGTTGCGCGGAGTGAGGAAAAGCACCGCGTCCAGTGCCGGTACGTCCACGCCCTCAGACAGGCAGCGCACGTTGCTAAGGATGCGGCATGTGTTGGTGGGCGGTTCTTCTTTCAGCCAGTTGAGCTTGGCTTCTTTCTGGCTGGCGTTCATGCCGCCATCGACGTGTTCGGCTTCACAGATGATGCGCGAGCCCTCGTCGATCTCTTCGGACTCCTGGTAAGCCTCAACCACCGACTGGAACATACTGGCGATGTTGATCGAGCTGACCTTGTGCTTGGTTCCTTTGTAGTTAGGCGAGATGACCTGACAGAAAGCCACAGCGCGCTTCATGGGCTGATCATCACCCACAAGATTTTCGGCTAGCCCTTGTTTGGCCAGCGCCTTCCAGCAGCCAACGATCTTAGCGGCGTCGTCCACCTTGAGTTGGTTGTCTTCGTCCTTCAGCAGTTCCTGAAGCCGACGACTGATAACGCTCTCTTCAACAGTGAGTACCAGCACCTTGTAGTCGGTGAGCAGACCGCGCTGAACAGCCTCGGAGAAGTTGATGACGAACAACTCTTTGCCGTACAGCGCTTCGTCATCCATTGAGCACAGGGTGACTTCACCAGACTCGGCCTTGATCTTGGCGTTGTCGCCGTAGATGCGCGGCGTAGCGGTCATGTACAGGCGTTTGGTGGCACGGATGTAGTCGGCATCATGAATGCGAACGAAGGTGCTTTCCTCATCATCGTCGAAGGTTGCGCCGGTTGTGCGGTGGGCTTCGTCGCAGATCACCAGATCGAACGCTGCCAGGCCGTAGTCATGCTGGGCGCGGCTGATCACGTCGATGGAGTGATAGGTGGAGAACACCACGCTCATGTGCTCGGCATCGTGACGCTTGAGCATTTCCGCTGCGAGACGATCAGCCTTAGTGGTGGCTGGGTAGCGCAGTTCATGGGTGAACACCTGAACTGCGTCATCCTCTGCTTTTCGCTTCTTGCCTACGTCGCTGTCGGAGCAGACGGCAAAGCTGTGGAGCGGGGTTGCGCTTTCCTGCGTCCATTCGGTAAGGGTTTGCGATAGCAGTGACAGGCTGGGCACTAGGAACAGTACGCGCTTGCCCTTGCCGGCCTGCTGCTCGGCAATTTTCAGGCTGGTGAAGGTCTTGCCGGTGCCGCAGGCCATGATCAGCTTGCCGCGTTCGGCGTCCTTTAGGCCAGCGGCCACTGCATTCAGCGCGGTTTGCTGGTGCTCGCGCAACTGCTTCTTGGCCTTGAGCGCGACGGCTTGATGGGGCTGGTATTTGGCCCAGTCTATCTGGCTGTCTTCCAGGGCTTGCAGGTCGATTTTACTGACCGGAGGCTGCTGGCCCTGCAACGCGTCCTCGGCGTGCTCGCTCCAGTTGTTGGTGGTGGCGACGATGACGCGGTGCGAGAACGGCGCTTTGCCCGAGGCGGTGAAGAAACTGTCTATGTCCTTCTTCTGGACTTTGTAGTCCTCGGCGTACAGCTTGCACTGGATGGCGTGGTACTCGCCGGTGCCCTGAGTGCGAGCCACTAAATCAATGCCCGCATCTTTGCCGCTGAGGCTTTGTTCCTTCGCCCACTCCGCATACGTCCATACTTTGTCGTAAAGGTCGCGGTAGGTGGCTTCGTTGCGGAGGTAAGTGCAAATCAGCTCTTCGAAGTAAGTACCTTTTTCGCGTTCGGTGACAGAAGCGCTGCGGTAGGTATTCAGCAAAGCTGATAAGGCTGACATCGGTAGGAATTCCTTTTGAACTGCGTCTGGCGCATTACAGGCGCCAAATCGGCGCAGTGTAGCAATTCAGCCAGTACTGGAGCGATAAGATAGTGCTCGTATTAGCTTGAAGGCTCGCTGGCTGATGGGGGCGATCGCATTCAGCGTTTTATCGAGTCCAAAAAGTCGGCCCAGATCTGCATCATTTCACGGCGCTCTGGCAAGAAGGTGGTTCGATCGTACGCACGTCCCAGCGGATTTTTTACCGTGTGAGCAAGCTGATGCTCCAAGAGATCTGGGCGAAATCCCAGCACCTCCGCACCTATGGTTCTCGCTGTCGCACGAAAGCCGTGCCCAGTCATTTCGTCGCCGCTGATGTCCATGCGGCGTAACGCGCTGAGTACGGCATTGTTGGACATCGGCCGGTCGCCTCCTCGTGCCGAGGGGAAGGCGTATCGATGTCTGCCGGTGAGTGGTTTCAGCTCGCGCAAAACAGCGATTGCTTGCTGGCTCAGGGGGACCAAATGATCCGGACGATCCTGTTTGGTGGCAGTGAGCCCTTTCATCTTGTGGCCGGGAATCAACCACTCGCCCGCATCCAGATTGACCTCCGACCACTCCATATGGCGCAGGTCACCGGGCCGGCAGAACAGCAAAGGGGCCAGTTTGAGTGCACAACAAACAGGCATTGTTCCCGTGTAGCTATCCAGTGCTTTGAGCAGTGCACCGAGTTTTTCAGGATCGGTCACGGCAGCGAAGTGTTTCACCCGCTTGGCTGGGAGCGTCCGTGAGAGATTTCCTATCTGGTTGGGCGGGGTGATGCCGGCAGCTTCGGCGAACTCAAAAATCTGTTTGTAGATCTGGGCAACACGACGCGCCGTTTCGCGAGCGCCGCGCTTGATGATGCGCTGCAGGTTTTCGACCAGCATGGGCGTGCTGATGCTGCTGATCGGGAGTTTTCCCAGCCAGGGGTAGGCATTGAGCTCAAGGCGCTGCCGCACTGTGCGGGTGTATTCCGGATCCCAGGATGACTCGCGAACACTGAGCCACTGCGTGGCAACCGACTCAAAGGTGTGCTGGTGATCAAGCTGGCTGACCACCTTGGCCATACGCCGTTGCAGCGAAGGGTCTTGGCCGCCAGCAAGCTGAACACGAGCGTCATCACGTTTGCGCCGGGCCTCCTGCAGGCTGACCTCAGGATAAACACCAAGCGCCAGGCGCTTTTCCTTTCCCAGAAAGCGGTACTTCAAGCGCCAGTAACGGCCTCCGTTGGGCTGCACTTCCAGGTACAGACCTTGTTCGTCGTACAGGCGGTATGGCTTTTCCTGGGGCTTGGCGTTGCGGCAGTTGGTGTCTTTCAGTGGCATTGGGGGCACATCCTCTCCGAGCGAGCTGATGAGCGTTTTATGCCCCCATATATGCCCCCGTCAACCGTGGGATGCCCTGGGATTAGGTGGGAAAACGCGGGCAAGAAAAAAGCCGTAAAGCTTTGATTTCTCTAGGCTTTACGGCTTTTCTGGGTCTTCCTGGGAAGACTAAATGGTGGAGCCGGGGGGATTTGAACCCCCGTCCGCCAGTACTCCGCTGTCGGTACTACATGCGTAGCCGTTTCTATTAAGTTAACCCTCAGCGACCCGAAGGGCAGGGTGCTTTGGGCGAGTTGTGTAAGTTTTAGCCGCTTCGTCCACAACGTACTGCACGGCGATTCTGTTCTATATGACAATCACTTTGGGTTTACAGACATCCCCTGGTGATTGCTGGACCCGAAGGTACCAGAAGCTCAGGGCTAAGGCTGCTTACGCAGCGAGAGCGAATTCCTGGCCGTAGTTTTCGTCATTGGCAACTATAAGAAGTTGCAACAGTGGATTTACGAGTTCTGTTACCAACTCGGCATGCACCTAAAGTTTCGCGACCGGCGTCGAATCCTAAACGGCCCCGTGCTTGTAACTCGTTGTTTCTTAGTGAGTGACAAGCCTGTGCAGTGTACGCCAAAAGGTCAGCGAAGGCCAACCCGAAGGTTGGCCCTATCGCTTACTGACCGCCTTTCTCGCTGTTCTGCAGGTCTTGCAGGGCCTTGGAGGTGATTTCGATGCACTCCTTGTCGTCACCGGCCGCATGGGCTGCCTTGGCCTGTGCGACGATGGTGTCTATTTCGCCACTTTTGCCACTGGTGTCGGTGGCGAGCAGGGCTTTGCCGTTGTTGATTTTGTCCAGGTTGATCTTGCACAGGTCAGGCTCGCCAGCGGCGAAAGCAGGGGAGGCGAGCATCGCAGCGGTAATGAACAAGCCAGCAAGAGCGGAACGCTTCATAGTAGGGTATCTCCTTGCGCAAAAGGGCTCGACGCTGCTGGCGTGCAACCGCTGCCAGCGACATCACTGATGAGCCTCGATTGTCGAGGCCTATGCAGATGACTACGCTGGTGCGTGAGGGTTCTGTTTTTTTGCAGGGTTAATGCGCGCGGGCGCTGGTGACGCGGTCCACGAGGTAGACCAGGCCATGGTAGTCAATGCCACCATGCTGGCTCAGGCCGATCTCACAGGTGCGGCTGGTGGAGATGCCTTCGCTGCAATATTGCACGGCGTCCTTGAGCGAGCGTAGGGAGTGGGCGTTGAGTTCCGGTGTGGTGAAGCCTTTGTCGCCGGCAAAGCCACAGCAATGAATGCCTTCGGGGATCACCACGGTTTTTGCGCAGCGCCGTGCCAGTTCGATCAGTGCCTGGCTTTCGCCCAGGTGCTGGGTGCTACAGGTAACGTGCACGGCGATGGGCGCCTCCTGAGGGGTGAAGTCGAGGCGGTCCATCAGGTGGTTGCGGATGAAGCGCACCGGGTCGTAGAGGTCCAGGCGCGACTCACCCAGGTCTTGCACCAGGCGCAACGTGCACGGGCTGGTGTCGCAGTAGATCGGGTCGAGGCCGCCACGGCTGGCGTGGAGCAGGGCGCCGATCAGTTCCTGGCGCTTGTGTTCGGCCTGTTCGGCGTAGCCTTTGGAGGCGAAGGGCTGGCCGCAGCACAGGCTGTCCTGGTTGTCGGGGAACACGACTTGGTAACCGGCTTTTTCAAGCAGCTTGCGGGTTTTGTCGTACAGCGACATCTGCTCTTTATCACCGGCTGCCGGGCCCATGGCACGTGAGACGCAGGCCGCCAAATACACCACTCGCGGGCGCTCATCCGGCACCGTCGGGCTGAAGCGAATGGCCTTTTCCGGTTGTGGCATGGCGTTGGTCCACTGCGGGATCTGCCCTTTGGACAGCTTGGTGACCGCGGCCGACCACTTCGCCAGGCGCGGGGCACCCAGCAACAGGCGTGCGCCATTGGCGACATGCAGGGTAAAGCGCGCACCTTGCAGCGCGGTGGCGAAGTGGCTGGCGAGCCATTCGGCGGTTTTCGTACGGTCGGCCTCGCGGCTGCGCAGCTTTTTAACCAGGTCACCGGTATTGATGCCTACAGGGCAGCGTTGGGCACACAGCCCGGTCGCCGCGCAGGTATCAATGCCCTGATAGTGGTAGGCCGTTTCCAGTTCGGTGGTGTCGACGCCCGCGCGCTTCTTGGCCTGGATATCGCGCCAGATCACAATGCGCTGGCGTGGGCTCAACGTCAGGCCTTTTGATGGGCACACCGGCTCGCAGAATCCACATTCGATGCACTTATCCACAAGCTCGTCGGCGGCAGGCAGGGGCTTGAGGTGTTTGAGGTGGATTTGTGGGTCTTCGCTGAGTACCACATCCGGGTTGAGAATGCCGTTGGGGTCGAGCAGGCGCTTGAGTTGCCACATCAACTGATAGGCGTCGCTGCCCCATTCCAGTTCGACGAACGGCGCCATATTGCGGCCGGTGCCATGTTCGGCCTTCAGCGAGCCGCCGAACTCCACCGCCACCAGTTGCGCGACGTCGTCCATGAACGCTTGGTAGCGTGTGACTTCTTCGCTGTTGTTGAAGCCTTGGGTGAACACAAAGTGAAGATTGCCTTCCAAGGCGTGTCCGAAAAGGATGGCTTCGTCGTAGTGATGTTTGTCGAAGAGTTCGATCAAGCGGTTCACGCCAATCGCCAGTTGTTCCACCGGAAAAGTGACGTCTTCGATGATCACGGTGGTGCCGGTTTTGCGCACGGCACCTACGGCGGGGAAGGTGTCTTTGCGGATCGCCCACAGGCGGGCGTTCTCCACGGGGTCTTCGGTGAAGTCGACCTGCTTCTCCACGGGAAACGGGGCGAGGGAGGCCATGATCAGGGTTAGTTGCTCATGCAGTAACGACGGCGAGGCCGCGCGGGACTCGATCAGCAGCGCGCAGGCGTTTTCCGATAGGTGTTGTACGAAGGCAGGCATGCCCGGCTTGGTCTGCACCGAGCGCATGCTGCGTCGATCCAGCAGTTCAACCGCTGAGACTGGCTGGGTTTTCAGCACCGTTACCGCGTTGCAGCACGTCTCGACATCCGGGAATACGATCAGCGCCGAGGCTTTGTTCGGGTGATCGATCACCGTGTCGTAGGTGACCGCACTGATAAACCCCAGGGTGCCCTCGGAGCCGACCAGCAGGTGGCTGAGGATATCCAGCGGGTCGTCGAAATCCACCAAGGCGTTGAGTGACAGGCCGGTGGTGTTTTTCAGACGGTATTTGTGGCGGATCTTTGCAGCCAGTTCAGCGTTTGCGCGTGTCTCGCGGCCCAACGTGGCCAGGCGTTCAAGCAGTGCACTGTGAGTCTGGCGGAAGGCTTGCACGCTGGCGGCATCTTCCGTGTCCAGGCGGCTGCCATCGGCCAGTACCAGGCGAATGCCCGCCAGGGTGTGGTAGGTGTTTTGCGCGGTACCGCAGCACATGCCGCTGGCATTGTTGGCGACGATACCGCCAATCTTGCAGGCATTGATCGACGCGGGATCCGGCCCGATCTTGCGTCCGAACGGTGCGAGCCAGGCGTTGGCCTGGGCACCGATGACGCCCGGTTGCAGACGGATCTGCGTGCCTTGCCCGCGAATTTCGCGGTGGTTCCAATTGTCGCCCAGCACGATCAGCACCGAGTCGCTGATGGCCTGTCCGGACAGGCTGGTGCCCGCCGCACGGAAGGTCACCGGCACGCGATCACGCTGGGCCAGTTGCAGCAGTGCGACCACTTCGTCTTCTGACTCCACGCGGATCACCAGCTGTGGGATCAATCGGTAAAAGCTGGCGTCGGTGCCGAAGGCGAGGGTGGAAAGTGGATCGTCGAAGCGACGACCTTTCGGGATCAGTTGTGCGACGTCGCTGATAAAAGCAGCAGGCAGGCTCATCGGTCCTCCAGAAATAGCAGACGCCGGCAGTGTTGTCCGGCGTCGATTCTTACCCTATTACGTGCAGCTCTCAGTGCACCAGCATACCGGTGAGCCAGTACGCCTGCGCCAAGGTGATCAGCCCGACGATGGTGGCAAAAAACAGGCTGTGCTTGAGGGTAAAGCGGAAAAGATCGGATTCCTTGCCAACCAGGCCAGTGGCGGCGCAGGCCACGGCGATTGATTGCGGCGAGATCATTTTGCCGGTCACGCCGCCGCTGGTATTTGCAGCTACCAGCAAGGTGTCGTTGACGCCAATCTGGTGGGCGGTAGTGGCTTGCAATGAGCTGAACAGGGCGTTGGATGAAGTATCGGAGCCTGTCAGGAAAACTCCCAGCCAGCCAAGGAATGGCGAGAAGAACGGGAAGGCTGCGCCGGTGCCCGCCAGAACCAGAGCCATGGTTGAGGACATACCCGAGTAGTTGGTGACGAAGGCGAAAGCCAGCACCATGCCGATGGACAGGATCGGCCAACGCAGCTCATAGAAGGTTTCTTTTAAAGTGGTAAGACCAGTTTTGACGTCAATCCTCAGTACCAGCATCGAGACCAGTGCGGAGAAGAAAATCGCGGTGCCGGTGGCTGAAATCGGGTCCAGCTTGAAGACGGCCGGGATAGCGGTCGGGTTGGTCACGATTGGCGCGACTTTGATCACCAGTTGATCCAGGTGAGGGATCGCAAAGTTGAATACCCAGCTGTACATCGAGCCGCCCGCGGCGAACATGGCCTTGAAGGGCTTGAGGGTCCAGATGGTCACCAGCACGGTCAGGATCAGGAACGGTGACCAGGCCTTGAAGATTTGCCCCAGGCTGTAGGGTGAAACCACTGTGTTGCGTGGCAAGCCGAAGCCGCCGGCGCTGGAGGTGACCGCTGCGCTGGAGGTGGCGCCAGCAATCTGTGCGCCTGCGGTGCGCTTGGGTTGCCAGACTTTCAGGAACAGCGTCAGGGCGATCAGGCTGGCGAGCGCCGAGGTGATGTCCGGCAGTTCCGGGCCTATGAAGTTGGAGGTGAAATACTGAGTGACGGCAAAGCTCAAACCGGCCACCAATGCTGCTGGCCACGTTTCGCGAACACCACGCAGGCCGTCCATCATGAACACTAGCCAGAAGGGCACGAACAGCGACAGTAGCGGTAGCTGGCGGCCAGTCATGGCGCCGATCTTGAATGCATCAATACCGGTGACCTGGCCTGCGACGATGATTGGAATGCCCAGGGCGCCGAAGGCCACAGGTGCGGTATTGGCGATCAAGCACAGCCCGGCGGCGTATAGCGGGTTGAAGCCCAGGCCCACCAGCAGCGCGGCGGTGATTGCCACGGGCGCACCGAAACCGGCCGCGCCTTCCAGGAAGGCGCCGAAGCAGAAGCCGATCAACAGTACCTGCAAGCGTTGGTCGTCAGTGATCGACAAGACGGAGCTGCGGATGATCTCGAACTGGCCGCTCTTGACCGTCAATTTGTAGAGGAATACCGCTGCGACGATGATCCAGGCGATGGGCCACAGGCCGTACGCAAATCCATAACCGGCTGCGGCCAGGGCCATGTCTACCGGCATTTGGAAAGCGAAGATGGCAACCAGAATCGACAGGGCCAGGGTGATGCTGCCGGCCACATGGCCTTTGAGACGAAATACGGCCAAGGCCAGGAAGAAGAATACGATCGGAATAACGGCGGCCATTGCGGACAGGCCGAGGCTGCCGAGAGGGCTGTAAAGCTGTTGCCAAGTTTGCATGTGGGGTGGCCCCTGATTGTTTTTGTTTGTGTGCTTGGATAATTGGTAATACCAATTTACATTCGCTGTTGGCTAGATTAAGAGGCATTGCACGGGTGTGTCAATTTGCCGCTCGCGAAACTTTGGTCTTAGGGCGCGGTGTCGGGTGATCTGATCGGATAAATCGAAGACGTTCTGATAGGTGCTGCAAGCGCGGCGATAGGCCAGAATAGAGGCCCCGGCGAGTGGTCGGGATCGTGGAGAGTGAGTTATGGGGTTTGATCAGGTGCGTCAGCGCCGTTTGTCTGACGATATTGTCGAGCAGCTTGAGGGCATGATCCTCGAGGGCACGTTGAAGTCAGGCGAGCGCTTGCCGGCCGAGCGCGCTTTGGCTGAACAGTTCGGTGTGTCTCGACCTTCGTTGCGTGAGGCGATCCAGAAACTGGCGGCCAAGGGGTTGTTGGTCAGTCGCCAGGGCGGTGGCAACTATGTGGTGGATTCCCTGGGCTCGACCTTCAGCGATCCGCTGTTGCACTTGTTGGAAAACAATCCGGAAGCGCAGCGGGACCTTCTGGAGTTTCGTCAGACCCTTGAGGCTTCATGTGCTTATTACGCGGCGTTGCGTGCCACGGAGGTCGACCGTGAACGGCTGACGGCGGCATTTGAGGCGCTGCAGGATTGCTATGCGCGAGCCGACGAGGTGAGCCGGGTGGAAGAGGGTGCTGCGGATGCGAGGTTTCACTTGGCGATTGCCGAAGCCAGTCATAACGCGGTTTTGCTGCATACCATTCGGGGCTTGTTCGACCTGCTCAAACGTAACGTGGTGACCAACATTGGCGGCATGTACCAGCAGCGCACGGAGACCCGCGACATGCTGATCAGCCAGCACCGGGATTTGTACCTGGCAATTATTGAAGGACGGGCTGAGCAGGCACGCGAAGTCTCAACACGCCACCTGCTGTATGTGCAGGAAGTGCTGGAGGAGGTGCGTCAGGAGGTTCAGCGCGTAGCGCGTGCGGAGCGGCGTAAAGGTATGTAGCCGCGGGCGGGGTGCCCGAGACTACATCGCCACAAGGGTTAATCTTCCTTGCCCTTGTTGCGCACGGCGCGATGCAGCTCGCGATTGGAATCGCGCTCGCGTTCGGTGTCGCGCTTGTCGTATTCCTTCTTGCCCTTGCCCAATGCGATTTCGCACTTGACCAGGTGCTTGCTCCAGTACCAGGACAAGCAGATACAGGCGTAGCCTTTCTGCTGCACGGCCGCGGCGAGCTTTTCCAGTTCGCGGGCATTGAGCAACAGCTTGCGGGTACGCACCGGGTCGGCAATAACGTGGGTGCTCGCGGTGGTCAGCGGGGTGATATGACTGCCGAGCAGCCACGCCTCGCCATCCTTGAGCAGCACATAGCTGTCGACCAGCTGCAGTTTGCTGGCACGCAGACTCTTTACTTCCCAGCCGGCCAGGACCAGACCAGCCTCGAACCGATGTTCGATGAAGTAATCGTGTCGCGCCTTTTTATTTTGCGCGATGGTCCCTGTGGGGTGTTTCTTTTGTTTAGCCATAGGGGCGGCATTATAGGGAGTTGCGAGCGTGTCGGCTACGGTCAACCTGCGTGCTTGAGCGTGTTGGACGAATCCCGGACAATACAGGCAGTTCTTTGGTTTTTTTCTCTCGCGGATCGGGCTGTTCTTTCGCGATGTTTGCCGCTCAGCAGTGGAAGTAACGCTCACATGACGACGCATATTCAACGTTCGGCCCTGTTGCCCTATCCGGCGCAGGCGCTCTATGACCTGGTCAACGACGTGGCGCGTTACCCGGAGTTCCTGCCTTGGTGTTCTACTGCCGAGGTCTTGGAGAGCAGTGACGAACACATGGTTGCCAGTGTCGGTGTGGCCAAGGGTGGCCTTAGCCAGCATTTCGTGACGCGCAATGTGCTGGTGCCTGGCAAATCCATCGAAATGAATCTGCAGGAGGGGCCATTTACCCAGTTGCACGGGGTTTGGGTATTCAAGGCGCTGACGGATAAAGCCTGCAAGATCAGCCTGGATCTTTCGTTTGATTATGCCGGGCCCATCGTGCGTGCCACGCTCGGGCCATTGTTTAACCAAGCCGCAAACACGCTGGTGGACGCGTTCTGTCAGCGAGCCAAGCAATTGCATGGTTGAGATTGAAGTGGTGTATGCCGCGGTTGATCGCCAGGCTCTGCTTACGGTGACGATGCCCGTGGGCACCAGCCTGAGGGCAGCGGTACTGGCATCGGGAATAGCAGCACAATTTCCTGAGTTGGTGTTGGCTGACTGCCCTTTGGGGATCTTCGGTAAGGTGGTGGCGGACGCTGATGTACGTGTCGTGCAGCCAGGTGATCGAATTGAAATCTACCGGCCGTTGCTCGCGGATCCGAAGGAAGTGCGCAGGCTGCGTGCGGCTAAAGCTGCGATGGCCAGGCGTAAAAATTCATAAGTCGGCCAAATGACAGGCAACAAAAAAGCCCGGCATGCCGGGCTTTTTATGGAGCGCCGCAAAGTTACTGCGGGTCGGTGTCCAGAGGTTGTGGCGTCGGAACGGGCACAGTTTGCACGCCGTCGACGTCTTTCTGGATCTGGTCCAGCAAGGAGCCTGGCTTGGCCGGCACCTCGGATTTCGGCTTCTCGGCTTCCTGCGCAGGCGCAGTCACGTTGGTGCCGCTGTCCTTGCCCAGCAAGGCTTCATCGCGGCTTACACCGGGCATGAAGTCACCGGACAGGCTGACAAGCTGGTCACTGCCATTAAAGATGACACTGACACGCTCCTGTTGGCGTTCACCGCCGCCAGGCTGGAGGCTGTAGAGATAATCCCAGCGATCGGCATGGAAAGTGTCGGTCAGCAGGGGATTGCCCATGATAAACCGTACTTGCCGTCGGGTCATTCCCGGGCGTAACTGGTCTATCATGTCCTGCGTGACGACATTGCCCTGCTGGATGTCGATTTTGTAAACCCCGGGGAATGAACAACCGGCGAGTGCGAGCAGTCCCACAAAGGTGAAACTGGTTAGCAAGAGCTTGGTGTTTTGCATCGGTGGGCGACTTCCACTATCTTGGCTGGGACAACGTAAACGCCGATCATACCCGTATTAAGAGAAGCTGCGAAGCAGCATCCGCGAGAAAGCTAACCATGGTTGAAAATAGCGAACTACGCAAAGCCGGTCTCAAGGTGACTCTGCCACGAGTCAAGATTCTACAAATGCTCGATTCTGCTGAGCAGCGCCACATGAGTGCCGAGGATGTCTACAAGGCGCTGATGGAGTCTAACGAGGACGTCGGCCTGGCCACGGTTTACCGTGTACTGACCCAGTTTGAAGCCGCAGGACTGGTGGTTCGTCATAATTTCGACGGCGGTCATGCAGTATTTGAATTGGCTGACGGTGGTCACCATGACCACATGGTTGACCTGGATACCAATGAGGTAATCGAGTTCACCAGCCCTGAAATCGAGGCGCTGCAGCATAAGATTGCTGAGGAGCATGGATTCGATTTGGTCGACCATAATCTGGTGTTGTACATCCGTAAGAAAAAGTAAAAATCGACGCAGTTTTGCTCTGCGAAACGATTGAAGGCGACCTTAGGGTCGCCTTCGTGCTTTCTATAAGATGGAAATATCAGTTCAGGCCTTCGCGGCCACGACCATTTTTTTCGCGTGAGCCAGGGACTCCTTGGTCAAGTCGATACCGCCCAGCATCCGCGCGACCTCTTCTACCCGTTCCGATTTGTTCAGCTTGGAGACGGCCGTGTGCGTCGCGTCACTCCCTCGCACCTTATGCACAAATAAATGCTGATGACCCTGGGCTGCTACTTGCGGCAAGTGAGTCACCGTCAGCACCTGGCCGCGATCCCCAAGGCGGCGCAATAACTGGCCAACAATCTCTGCGGTCGGCCCGCCAATGCCGACGTCTACCTCGTCGAATACCAGCGTTGGTACTCGCGAGGTCTGAGCGGTAATCACCTGGATCGCCAGGCTGATCCGCGACAACTCGCCGCCGGATGCCACTTTGGCCAGCGCCTTGAGCGGTTGCCCAGGGTTGGCGCTGACCAGCAGTTCCACTTGCTCCAGCCCATGGGGTTGCAGCTCCTGGCTGGCGTTGGCGCGTAGCTCGATGGTGAAACGCCCGCCAGGCATGCCCAGGCGCTGGATTTCCTGCTCGACGGCGTTGGCCAGGCCGGTGGCTGCTTGCTGGCGCAGGTCGCTCAGCTCGCGGGCCTTCTCCTGATAATGGCGGGCAAACGAGGCGAGTTCCTCGCCCAGGCGCTCGATGGATTCGTCGTTTGCGTTCAGTGTCTCGATTTCATCCAGCAGTTTCTGCTGCATGGCGGCGACTTCAGTGGGCTGGATTCGATGCTTGCGCGCCAGGGTGTAGATAGTGTCCAAGCGCTCTTCTATTTCCTGCAGGCGTGCCGGATCGGCGTCGAAGTGGTCCAGGAAGCGATTCAATTCGCCCACGGCTTCCTCAACCTGGATCTGTGCACTGGTCAACAGGGTGGTGGCTTCATTCAGCGAGCCGGAAGCGTTGTTCACGCTGGACAGGCGATTGAGGCTGGCGGTAAGGGCGTTGAGCACATTGCCAGAATCGCTCTCGCTGCATTGTTCGACCACCTGGCGGCAGATGCCCAGCAGAGTCTCGGCATTGGTCAGGTTCTTGTGTTCCTGCTCAAGCTGCTCCAGCTCCGTCTCGCCCAGGCCCAGGCTTTCAAGCTCTTCGAGTTGATAGCTGAGCAACTGGTGACGAGCGCGTTGTTCGTCGCCTGAGTTGGAGAGGCGTTCAAGCTCCTGGCGCGTCTGGCGCCAGCGTTGGGCGGCCAGTTGGACTTGACGGGCAAGGTCGGTGGCGCCGGCATATTCATCGAGCAGGCGGCGGTGAGTATCGGTTTTCAGCAGGGATTGGTGTTCATGCTGGCTGTGGATATCAATCAGCAGCTCGCCCAAGGCTTTCAAGTCACCAAGGGGGCAGGGCGTGCCGTTGATATAGCCGCGCGAGCGGCCCTCGGCAGTGATTACCCGGCGCAGAATGCAGGGGCCTTCATTATTGAGGTCGCGCTCGGCCAGCCATGTCTCGGCTTCGGGAATATCCGCGAGGTCGAAGGTGGCCAGGATGTCGGCTTTGTCGGCCCCGGGGCGTACCACGCCGCTGTCGGCGCGGTCGCCGAGGGTCAGGCCGAGCGCGTCGAGCATGATCGACTTGCCGGCGCCGGTCTCGCCTGTGATTACGCTCATCCCGCGATCCAGTTCGAGATCCAGATGTTCAACGATGGCGTAGTTGTGTACAGACAGGTGCACGAGCATGAAGGCCGCTCCCAGGCTTTAGGTCTGGTTATTTATACAGTGTTTTGTTCCGAGCTGACAATCCTGGTGCTTAGCTCGATTTGCTTGATCTGTAGTTTTTTTTAGCTCGAAGCGGAATGAGGGTGCAGGAAATGATCCAGGGCATATGAAAGACTTTTGGTAACGCCTGCGCCCTTGAACCTGGAAATTGTGGCCCCATATACCGGAACAGAAGCGCGAGTTGAGTTCGCGCATGATTTTGAAAGGAGAAATCTATGGCTGACGAACAGACGCAGGATACGCAAACTCCAGACGCCAATTCGGCTGCCGGTGATGAGCTGGCGACTCGCGTGCAAGTGCTTGAAGAGCAATTGTCCGCTGCGCAGGATCAGTCTTTGCGTGTTGCCGCGGATCTGCAGAACGTCCGCCGCCGTGCCGAGCAGGACGTAGAAAAGGCTCACAAATTCGCGCTGGAAAAATTCGCCGGTGATCTGCTGCCGATCATCGACAGCCTGGAGCGTGGTCTTGAGTTGTCCAATCCGGACGACGAAAACATCCGCCCAATGCGCGAAGGCATCGAGCTGACCCTGAAAATGTTCCAGGACACCCTGAAGCGTTATCAGTTGGAAGCGATCGATCCGCAAGGCGGCGAGCCGTTCAACGCTGAGCATCACCAAGCCATGGCCATGCAGGAAAGCCATGACCTGGAGCCCAACAGTGTGATGAAGGTATTCCAGAAGGGTTATCAGCTAAACGGTCGCTTGATGCGCCCGGCAATGGTGGTGGTGAGCAAGGCTCCTGCACCTGTTGCACCTTCTATTGATGAGCAGGCTTGAAATCCGCCGCAAGGCCCCCATCTATAAGTCAAGCGTTTAAGTGCTACCGCAGTTAGCCACAACTGCTGCGGCAACCAAATTCAAGTTTCGGGAGAGTAAATCATGGGCAAAATTATCGGTATTGACCTGGGGACCACCAACTCCTGCGTCTCCGTGCTGGAAAACGGCGTTGCAAAAGTTATCGAAAACGCTGAAGGCGCACGCACCACTCCGTCGATCATCGCTTACGCCAACGACGGTGAAATCCTCGTCGGTCAGTCGGCCAAGCGCCAGGCGGTAACCAACCCGCATAACACCCTGTACGCAGTAAAGCGTCTGATCGGTCGTAAGTTCGACGAAGAAGTCGTACAGAAAGACATCAAGATGGTCCCTTACAAAATTGCCAAGGCCGACAACGGTGACGCCTGGGTTGAAGTAAACGGCCAGAAAATGTCGCCACCGCAAATCTCGGCTGAAATCTTGAAAAAGATGAAGAAAACCGCCGAAGACTACCTCGGTGAAGCAGTGACTGAAGCGGTGATCACCGTTCCGGCCTACTTCAACGACAGCCAGCGCCAGGCCACCAAAGACGCCGGTCGCATCGCGGGCCTGGATGTAAAACGTATCATCAACGAGCCAACCGCAGCTGCTCTGGCCTACGGCATGGACAAGGCCAAGGGCGACCACACTGTGATCGTTTATGACCTGGGCGGCGGTACTTTTGACGTCTCCGTGATCGAGATCGCTGAAGTTGATGGCGAGCATCAGTTTGAAGTGTTGGCTACCAACGGTGACACCTTCCTGGGTGGTGAGGACTTTGACATTCGTCTGATCGACTATCTCGTTGACGAATTCAAGAAAGAAAGCGGCATGAACCTCAAAGGTGACCCGCTGGCCATGCAGCGCCTGAAAGAGGCCGCTGAGAAAGCCAAGATCGAGCTGTCTTCCGCTCAGTCGACCGACGTCAACCTGCCGTACATCACTGCAGACGCCACCGGTCCTAAGCACTTGAACGTGAAGATCTCGCGCTCCAAGCTGGAAGCGCTGGTTGAAGACCTGGTTCAACGCACCATCGAGCCTTGCCGTATCGCGCTGAAAGACTCCGGTATTGACGTTGGCTCGATCAATGACGTGATCCTGGTCGGCGGCCAGACCCGTATGCCGCTGGTTCAGAAGCTGGTGACCGAGTTCTTCGGCAAAGAAGCACGTAAAGACGTGAACCCGGACGAAGCGGTTGCCATGGGTGCTGCCATTCAGGGCGCTGTATTGGCCGGCGACGTGAAAGACGTGCTGCTGCTGGACGTAAGCCCGCTGACCCTGGGTATCGAAACCATGGGCGGCGTGATGACTGCGCTGATCGAGAAAAACACGACGATTCCTACCAAGAAATCCCAAGTGTTCTCGACTGCCGATGACAACCAGGGTGCTGTGACCATTCACGTGCTGCAAGGTGAGCGTAAGCAAGCCGCACAGAACAAGTCCCTGGGCAAGTTCGACCTGGCTGAGATTCCACCAGCACCACGTGGCGTGCCACAAATCGAAGTGACCTTCGACATCGACGCCAACGGCATCCTGCACGTCGGCGCGAAAGACAAGGCTACCGGCAAAGAGCAGAAGATCACCATCAAGGCCAACTCCGGCCTGTCTGATGAAGAAATTCAACAGATGATCCGTGATGCTGAAACCAATGCTGAAGCCGACAAGAAGTTCGAAGAGCTGGCAGGTGCCCGTAACCAGGGTGACGCGCTGGTTCACTCGACTCGCAAGATGATCGCTGATGCTGGCGACAAAGTGACTGCTGAAGAGAAAACCGCAATCGAAGCGGCAGTGGTTGCCCTGGAAGCCGCCATCAAGGGCGACGACAAGGCTGCCATCGAAGCCAAGGTTGAGGAGTTGTCGAAAGTCTCCGCGCCGGTCGCTCAGAAAATGTATGCCGAGCAAGGTCAGCCGGCTGACGGTGCTGCGCAACAAGCAGAGCCTGAAGCCAAGCACGACGATGTTGTCGATGCCGAGTTCGAAGAAGTCAAAGAGCAGAAGTAATCTGCTTGGCCGGTTGACCGCTAACAAGCGGTGACTGGTAGGATGTCGCCGCGCGGGAGCTTGCTCCCGCGTTGGCGTGTCTGGGGTATGCGAATTTTTACAGCATGCGACAACGCTCGGATGCTGGCGGTGTGATCGGGAATGCTCCTGCTTTCCGAATGACAGTCACCGCGTTTTTGGCCGGGTCCCTGGCTAAAAGCAGTAATGACCAGGATCGTTGAATTGACGTGAGTTGGGTCCGGGCCTGTATTGGGGCTCAACGAGTTTGGCAGGGTTCAGGAGGGCCAGGCCGAACGTCCTTAAGAGTGCAAAGACTTATGGCAAAGCGTGACTATTACGAAGTATTGGGTGTGGAGCGCGGGGCCAGCGAGGCGGACCTGAAAAAGGCCTACCGTCGCCTGGCGATGAAGCACCACCCGGACCGTAATCCGGATAACAAAGAATCCGAAGAAATGTTCAAAGAGGCCAACGAGGCCTACGAATGCCTGTGTGACCCTAACAAGCGTGCGGCCTACGATCAGTATGGCCATGCCGGTGTCGACCCGAGCATGGGTGGCGGCGGTGCTGGTTTTGGTGGTCAGAACTTCTCCGATATTTTCGGCGACGTGTTCAGCGACTTCTTCGGCGGTGGCCGTGGTGGACAGCGTGGCGGTGCCCAGCGTGGCAGTGACCTGCGTTACACCCTGGAGTTGAACCTGGAAGAGGCCGTGCGCGGCACCAGCGTCAATATTCGTGTGCCGACGCTGGTTAATTGCAAGCCGTGCGACGGTTCGGGTGCGAAGAAAGGCTCATCGCCGATTACGTGCCCGACCTGTGGTGGTATTGGGCAGGTGCGCATGCAGCAAGGCTTCTTCTCGGTGCAGCAGACCTGCCCGCGTTGCCATGGCCAGGGCAAGATCATTTCCGATCCGTGCGACTCCTGCCAGGGCGAAGGCCGCGTCGAAGAGTACAAGACGCTCTCGGTGAAAGTGCCGGCGGGTGTGGATACCGGTGATCGTATTCGCCTGTCGGGCGAAGGCGAGGCAGGGACTCAGGGTGGTCCGACTGGCGACCTCTATGTGGTGATCAATGTGCGCGAGCACTCGATCTTCCAGCGCGATGGCAAGCATCTGTTCTGCGAAGTGCCGATCAGCTTTGTCGACGCTGCATTGGGTGGTGAGTTGGAGATTCCGACGCTTGATGGTCGAGTCAAACTCAAGATTCCTGAGGGGACTCAAACCGGCAAGCAGTTCCGCATTCGTGGCAAAGGCGTTGCGCCGGTGCGCGGTGGTGGTGCGGGTGACTTGATGTGCCGTGTGGCGGTGGAAACCCCGGTAAACCTGGGCCGTCGTCAGCGTGAACTGCTTGAGGAGTTCCGCAGCTCGCTGGAGGGCGATGACTCCCATTCGCCGAAAACCACAGGTTTCTTCGATGGCGTGAAGCGCTTTTTCGGCGACCTGTAAGGAGTGGGTATGCGACGTATAGCCGTAATGGGTGCTGCCGGGCGTATGGGCAAGACGCTGGTCGAGGCGGTGCAGCAGCGCTCGCCTGCCTCCGGGCTGACGGCGGCGATTGTTCGCCCGGGTAGCACGTTGATTGGTGCAGACGCGGGTGAGCTGGCTTCGTTGGGGCGCATCGGTGTTTCGTTGTCGGGTAATCTTGAGCGGGTGGTTGACGAGTTCGATGTGCTGATCGACTTCACCCTGCCCGAGGTGATGCTGAAAAACCTGGCGTTCTGCCGTAAGGCGGGCAAGGCCATGGTGATTGGCACCACGGGCTTGAACGCTGAGCAGAAGCAGTTGCTGGTGGAGGCGGGCAAGGATATTCCTATCGTCTTTGCTGCCAACTTCAGTGTTGGCGTGAACCTGTCGCTGAAGTTGCTGGACCTGGCGGCGCGCGTGCTCGGTGATGAAGCGGATATCGAGATTATCGAGACTCATCACCGTCATAAGATTGATGCGCCCTCGGGCACTGCGCTACGGATGGGCGAGGCTATCGCTGATGCGCTGGGTCGCGATCTGTCGAAAGTGGCTGTATACGGGCGTGAAGGCCATACCGGTGAGCGTGCGCGCGACACCATTGGCTTCGCGACCGTGCGCGGCGGTGATGTGGTCGGTGATCACACTGTGCTGTTCGCTACCGAAGGCGAGCGCCTGGAGATCACGCATAAAGCCTCAAGCCGCATGACGTTCGCCAAGGGTGCGGTGCGTGCTGCGCTTTGGCTGGAGGGTCGCGAGTCGGGCCTGTATGACATGCGCGACGTGCTGGATCTGCACTAATCAGTAGCTAAAACGGGGCCTCAGGATTATCCTGAGGCCCCGTTTTTACCCGCTAAGCGACGTCCTGTCGCATTCCCCTGCCTTTAAGGCTCATTAGCGGTGGACCAAAAAAGCCTTTTTCTGTAAGCTACAGCTTTAGTGTGTCCACTAAAAGCGCGCAGAATAATTCGGTGAAGAAGCGGGGTGACGTGTCCATACGTCACTCCGCTTTTTTACAACCTGCGATCGCCCTTTCAGGCTTTATTTACGGGAGGTCTTCTTGACTAAGCCAGCCATACTCGCCCTTGCTGATGGCAGCATTTTTCGCGGCGAAGCCATTGGAGCCGACGGTCAAACCGTTGGAGAGGTGGTGTTTAACACTGCCATGACCGGCTATCAGGAAATCCTTACCGATCCTTCCTACGCCCAGCAGATCGTTACCCTGACCTATCCGCACATCGGCAACACCGGTACTACACCGGAAGACGTCGAGTCTGATCGTGTCTGGTCGGCAGGTCTGGTGATTCGTGACCTGCCACTGGTTGCGAGCAACTGGCGTAACACGATGTCGCTGTCCGATTACCTGAAAGCCAACAATGTTGTGGCGATCGCCGGTATCGATACGCGCCGCCTGACGCGCATCCTGCGTGAGAAGGGCTCGCAGAACGGCTGCATCATGGTCGGTGACAATATTTCCGAAGATGCCGCGATTGCCGCAGCGCAAGGCTTTCCTGGCCTGAAGGGCATGGACCTGGCGAAAGTGGTCAGTGTCAAAGAGAAGTACGAATGGCGTTCCACGGTCTGGGATTTGAAGACGGACAGCCATGCGACCATCGATGCTGCCGAGTTGCCTTACCACGTGGTCGCCTACGACTACGGCGTGAAGTACAACATCCTGCGCATGCTGGTCGAGCGCGGTTGCCGTGTCACCGTAGTGCCGGCGCAAACCCCGGCCAGCGATGTGCTCGCCCTGCAGCCGGATGGCGTGTTCCTGTCCAACGGCCCGGGTGACCCTGAGCCTTGCGACTACGCCATCCAGGCCATCAAGGACGTGCTGGAAACCGAGATTCCGGTATTCGGCATCTGCCTCGGCCACCAACTGCTGGCCCTGGCCTCCGGCGCCAAGACCCTGAAAATGGGTCACGGCCATCACGGTGCCAACCACCCCGTGCAAGACCTGGACACCGGCGTTGTGATGATCACCAGCCAGAACCACGGTTTTGCGGTAGATGAAGCCACCTTGCCGAGCAACGTGCGCGCCATTCACAAGTCGCTGTTCGACGGTTCCCTGCAGGGTATCGAGCGCACCGACAAGAGCGCGTTCAGCTTCCAGGGCCACCCTGAAGCCAGCCCGGGCCCGAACGACGTAGCGCCGCTGTTCGACCGTTTCATCAATGAGATGGCCAAGCGACGCTGACTGAGCGGCCTGCGGGCGGCCCCGACTCGGTGGCCCCCGCAGGCTCTTCAAAGAGTGTTCAAGACGGCTTGCCGACTGACCTGCGGATTTGAGTGACAAACCCATGCCAAAACGTACAGACATAAAAAGCATCCTGATTCTCGGCGCTGGCCCGATCGTGATCGGCCAGGCCTGCGAATTCGACTACTCCGGCGCCCAGGCCTGCAAAGCCCTGCGCGAGGAGGGCTACCGCGTCATCCTGGTGAACTCCAACCCAGCGACCATCATGACCGACCCGGACATGGCCGACGCCACCTACATCGAGCCGATCAAGTGGCAGACCGTTGCCAAGATCATCGAGAAAGAGCGTCCGGACGCGCTGCTGCCAACCATGGGTGGCCAGACCGCGCTGAACTGCGCCCTGGACCTGGAGCGCGAAGGCGTCCTGGAGAAATTCGGCGTAGAAATGATCGGCGCCAATGCCGATACCATCGACAAGGCGGAAGATCGTTCGCGCTTTGACAAGGCGATGAAGTCCATCGGCCTGGACTGCCCGCGCTCGGGCATCGCCCACAGCATGGAAGAAGCCAACGCAGTGCTCGAGAAGCTCGGCTTCCCGTGCATCATCCGTCCGTCCTTCACCATGGGTGGCACCGGCGGCGGTATCGCTTACAACCGTGAAGAGTTCGAGGAAATCTGCGCCCGTGGTCTGGACCTGTCGCCGACCAAAGAGCTGCTGATCGACGAATCCCTGATCGGCTGGAAAGAGTACGAGATGGAGGTTGTCCGCGATAAGAAGGACAACTGCATCATCGTCTGCTCCATTGAAAACTTTGACCCGATGGGCGTGCACACCGGTGACTCGATCACTGTTGCGCCGGCGCAAACCCTGACGGACAAGGAATACCAGATCATGCGTAACGCCTCCTTGGCGGTGCTGCGCGAGATCGGCGTGGAAACCGGCGGCTCCAACGTCCAGTTCGGCATCTGCCCGGACACTGGTCGCATGGTCGTCATTGAGATGAACCCGCGGGTATCCCGTTCATCGGCCCTGGCCTCGAAAGCCACTGGTTTCCCGATTGCGCGTATCGCTGCCAAGCTGGCGATCGGCTATACCCTGGACGAGCTGCAGAACGAAATCACCGGCGGCGCTACTCCTGCGTCCTTCGAGCCGTCGATCGATTACGTCGTGACCAAGCTGCCACGTTTCGCTTTCGAGAAATTCCCGAAAGCCGACGCGCGCCTGACCACTCAAATGAAGTCGGTCGGTGAAGTCATGGCCATCGGCCGGACTTTCCAGGAATCCCTGCAGAAAGCTTTGCGCGGCCTGGAAGTGGGCGTTTGCGGCCTGGACGAGAAGCTCGACCTGAGCAATCCGGAAAGCATGAGCATCCTTAAGCGCGAACTGACCGTGCCGGGCGCCGAGCGCATCTGGTACGTGGCGGACGCCTTCCGCGCCGGTCTGTCGGTCGAAGATATCTTCGGCATGAACATGATCGACCCGTGGTTCCTGGTGCAGATCGAAGATCTGATCAAGGAAGAAGAGAAAGTTAAGACCCTGGGTCTGGCCAGCATCGATCGCGACCTGATGTTCAAGCTCAAGCGCAAAGGCTTCTCCGACATGCGTCTGGCCAAGCTGCTGGGCGTGACAGAGAAAGCGCTGCGTCGCCACCGTCACAAGCTGGAGATCTTCCCGGTCTACAAGCGCGTTGACACCTGCGCGGCCGAGTTCGCCACCGACACCGCGTACATGTACTCGACTTACGAGGAAGAGTGCGAAGCCGCGCCTTCGGGTCGCGACAAGATCATCATCCTCGGCGGCGGTCCAAACCGTATCGGCCAAGGCATCGAGTTCGACTACTGCTGCGTACACGCGGCACTGGCCCTGCGCGAAGACGGTTACGAGACCATCATGGTCAACTGCAACCCGGAAACCGTTTCCACAGACTACGACACCTCCGATCGCCTGTACTTCGAGCCAGTGACCCTGGAAGACGTGCTGGAAATCTGCCGGGTCGAGAAGCCTAAAGGCGTGATCGTCCAGTACGGCGGCCAGACCCCGCTGAAATTGGCGCGTGCCCTGGAAGAGGCTGGCGTGCCGATCATCGGTACCAGCCCTGATGCCATCGACCGTGCTGAAGACCGTGAGCGCTTCCAGCAAATGGTTGAGCGCCTGAACCTGCGTCAGCCGCCAAACGCCACTGTGCGCAGCGAAGACGAAGCCATCCGTGCGGCCAGCAAGATCGGCTACCCGCTGGTGGTGCGTCCGTCCTACGTACTGGGCGGCCGGGCGATGGAGATCGTCTACGAAGAAGAAGAACTCAAGCGCTACCTGCGTGATGCAGTGAAAGTGTCCAACGACAGCCCGGTGCTGCTGGACCACTTCCTCAACTGCGCCATCGAAATGGACGTGGACGCGGTGTGCGACGGTACCGACGTGGTGATCGGCGCGATCATGCAGCACATCGAACAAGCGGGCGTTCACTCTGGTGACTCTGCGTGCTCGCTGCCGCCGTACTCGCTGCCGGCGCACATCCAGGACGAGATGCGTGAACAGGTCAAGAAAATGGCCCTGGAACTGGGTGTGGTTGGCCTGATGAACGTACAGTTGGCGCTGCAAGGCGAAGACATCTACGTCATCGAAGTCAACCCGCGCGCTTCGCGTACCGTGCCGTTTGTTTCCAAGTGCATCGGTGTCTCCCTGGCCATGATCGCCGCTCGCGTGATGGCCGGTAAGACCCTGAAGGAAATCGGCTTCACCAAGGAAATCATTCCGAACTTCTACAGCGTGAAAGAGGCGGTGTTCCCATTCGCCAAGTTCCCTGGCGTTGACCCGATCCTGGGCCCAGAGATGAAGTCCACCGGTGAAGTGATGGGCGTAGGCGATACCTTCGGTGAAGCGTTCGCCAAGGCCCAGATGGGGGCCAGCGAAGTGCTGCCGACCGGCGGTACCGCATTTATCAGTGTGCGTGATGACGACAAGCCACTGGTTGCAGGGGTTGCCCGTGATCTGATCAACTTGGGCTTTGAAGTCGTGGCTACTGCCGGGACCGCCAAGCTGATCGAAGCTGCCGGCCTGAAAGTACGTCGCGTGAACAAGGTGACGGAAGGCCGTCCGCACGTGGTCGACATGATCAAGAATGACGAAGTTACCCTGATCATCAACACCACCGAAGGTCGTCAGTCGATCGCGGATTCCTACTCCATTCGTCGTAATGCCTTGCAGCACAAGATCTACTGCACCACCACTATTGCTGCTGGCGAAGCCATCTGCGAAGCGCTCAAGTTCGGTCCGGAAAAGACCGTGCGTCGCTTGCAGGATCTACACGCAGGATTGAAGGCATGACCAAATACCCAATGACCGTCCAGGGCGCCAAGGCCCTGGAAGAGGAACACGCCCATCTGACCAAGGTTGTACGTCCAAAGCTGAGCCAGGACATCGGTACGGCCCGCGAGCTGGGTGACTTGAAGGAGAACGCTGAATACCATGCTGCTCGTGAACAGCAGGGTATGGTTGAGGCGCGGATTCGTGACATTGAGGGCCGCATGCAGAATGCGGTGATCATCGACGTCACGACCATCCCGCATACCGGCAAAGTGATTTTCGGTACTACTGTGGAAATCGCCAACGTCGAGACCGATGAGCGTGTTGTTTATCACATCGTGGGTGAAGATGAAGCTGACTTCAAACTCGGCAAAATCTCTGTCGGCTCGCCACTCGCCCGCGCCTTGATTGCCAAGGAGGAGGGTGATGTGGTTTCCGTCAAGACGCCGGGTGGCGTGATCGAGTACGAGATCGTTGAAGTTCGCCACGTCTGAAAGGCGGCGCCCGCTTCGTGCGGGCGCCATGCTTTGGCAGCTCTCCCAGATGCTTTGGGTCGGCGGCCTGTGGCTGTTACATATTGGTGTGTTACCGGCGCTGGGCTTGATTGGCCTGGCACCGCTGCTGATCGATGAGGTCGACGGATTATTGAGTGCACTGCTGGTAGGTTTTGCGGCAGCGTGCGTGATACTTCAGGCGTTAGTGCTGATCAAGGCTGAGGGCTTGGGGAGTTTGTGGCGGGATATTCGTGGGCAACTGCTGTTGATGGCGCTGTATGCGTGCGCAATGTTTTGCGTGGTGCGTGTATGGCTGCCGGAAGCGTTGCGCTGGCAGTTATTCAGCTATCTTGTGCTAGGGTTCTCCGGTCTGGTGCTGGTTATGCAGCCTGCGCCGGGATGGAGTGGCAGGGCGCGCGAAGCACGCCCTTGACCCTTTTTGTAATTTAAAAGCTACTTGAAACGGTGTACGTTCGACAGTTGCTTGTTGACGCTGAAGTTCTTGCGATACAGCAGCGCCATCTTGCCGATGACCTGAACCAGGTCCGCTTTGCCGACCTTGCACAGTTCTGCAACGGCGGCCAAACGCGCTTCGCGATCAAGGATATTGACCTTGATCTTGATCAGCTCGTGATCGTTCAGTGCGCGTTCAAATTCGGCTAACACACCTTCAGTCAACCCGTTGTCTGCCACAATCAGAACTGGTTTCAGATGGTGGCCAATGGATTTGTACTGTTTCTTCTGCTCTTGAGTGAGCGGCATAATCTGACCCCTGCGTCTGATCTTGTAAAAAGCGGCGGCCAGTTTACCCGAGCGAGTCCGGGACCGCCCAGTTAATCACGACCCGTTTTATTTTCGAGGTGGCCCGTGGCCCGTTCCAAAACTAGCCTTAAGTGGCTGCAAGAGCATTTCAACGATCCTTACGTCAAAAAGGCGCAGAAGGATGGGTACCGTTCCCGGGCCAGCTACAAGCTGTTGGAGATCCAGGACAAGGACAAGTTGATTCGTCCAGGCATGAGCGTTATTGACCTTGGTGCGGCCCCTGGTGGCTGGTCCCAGGTGACCAGTCGTCTGATTGGTGGGCAAGGTCGGCTGATCGCCTCCGACATCCTTGAGATGGACAGCATCCCGGATGTCACCTTCGTGCACGGTGATTTTACCCAGGACGCCGTGCTGGCTGAGATTTTGGAAGCTGTAGGAAATTCGCAGGTAGACCTTGTGATTTCCGACATGGCCCCCAATATGAGTGGATTACCGGCTGTTGATATGCCGCGAGCCATGTTCCTGTGCGAATTGGCATTGGATTTGGCGGGTCGCGTATTGCGTCCAGGTGGCGATTTCCTGGTGAAGGTGTTCCAGGGCGAGGGTTTCGACGAGTATCACAAGAACATCCGAAAGTTGTTCGACAAGGTACAGACACGTAAACCGGACTCCTCTCGGGACAGGTCCAGAGAGCAATACCTGTTGTGCCGCGGCTTCCGTGGCGTCGAAGGCGCGGCGAGTGAAGAGCGTTTTTGAGAAATTCGAGGAAGGCGATAGGTTTTTTTATATCGCTTTCGTCACGAAGCTTTACGAATATTGTGTAGTCAAAGTTTCACAAAGGGTTACAGACGGCGCCTGCCAGAGTTGTAGGTAATGTAGTAAGTTAGGCCGGTGAATATCATGCGAAGCGCGCGCCAGTAGCGGAGCTTGCTTCAGAGGGTAGTTAATTGAACGATATGGCAAAGAATCTGATCCTGTGGTTGATCATCGCGGCTGTCCTGGTGACGGTGATGAACAACTTCTCCAGCCCTAACGAGCCGCAGACCCTCAACTATTCCGACTTCATCCAGCAAGTTAAGGATGGCAAGGTCGAGCGCGTAGCGGTTGATGGCTACGTGATTACCGGTAAGCGCAACGACGGCGACAGCTTCAAGACCATTCGTCCGGCAATCCAGGACAACGGTCTGAT
This sequence comes from Pseudomonas sp. MF6755, assembly GCF_016405635.1. Lineage (NCBI taxonomy): Bacteria > Pseudomonadati > Pseudomonadota > Gammaproteobacteria > Pseudomonadales > Pseudomonadaceae > Pseudomonas > Pseudomonas sp. MF6755. Next base: position 53,077 of record NZ_JAEKDA010000025.1, on the reverse strand, counting down.
CGGTGACCTGGTGGATAACCATGTGGTTGTCGAAGGCAAGCAGCCTGAACAGCAAAGCATCTGGACTCAACTCCTGGTGGCGAGCTTCCCGATCCTGGTGATTATCGCCGTGTTCATGTTCTTCATGCGCCAGATGCAAGGTGGCGCGGGAGGCAAGGGCGGGCCGATGAGCTTTGGCAAGAGCAAGGCGCGCCTGCTCTCCGAAGATCAGGTGAAGACCACCCTGGCTGACGTTGCCGGTTGCGACGAGGCCAAGGAAGAAGTCGGTGAGTTGGTTGAGTTCCTGCGTGATCCGGGCAAGTTCCAGCGCCTGGGTGGTCGTATTCCTCGTGGTGTGTTGATGGTAGGTCCTCCGGGTACCGGTAAAACCTTGCTGGCCAAGGCAATTGCCGGTGAAGCCAAGGTGCCTTTCTTCACTATTTCCGGTTCGGACTTCGTCGAGATGTTCGTTGGTGTGGGTGCAAGCCGTGTTCGCGATATGTTCGAACAGGCCAAGAAGCACGCCCCGTGCATCATTTTTATCGACGAAATCGATGCCGTTGGTCGCCATCGTGGCGCCGGCATGGGTGGTGGTCACGACGAGCGTGAGCAGACCCTTAACCAGTTGCTGGTAGAGATGGATGGTTTCGAGATGAATGACGGCATTATCGTCATCGCTGCGACCAACCGTCCGGACGTGCTGGACCCTGCGTTGTTGCGTCCAGGCCGTTTCGACCGCCAGGTCGTGGTTGGTCTGCCGGATATCCGTGGTCGTGAACAGATTCTAAAAGTGCACATGCGTAAAGTGCCAATGGGCGACGACGTGGCTCCGGCTGTGATCGCCCGTGGTACTCCAGGTTTCTCCGGTGCTGACCTGGCCAACCTGGTCAACGAGGCTTCGCTGTTCGCGGCACGTACCGGCAAGCGCATCGTTGAAATGAAAGAGTTCGAGCTGGCCAAAGACAAGATCATGATGGGCGCCGAGCGCAAATCCATGGTCATGTCCGAGAAAGAGAAACAGAACACTGCTTATCACGAGGCGGGTCACGCCATTGTAGGTCGCGTTGTGCCTGAGCATGACCCGGTCTACAAAGTATCGATCATTCCTCGTGGTCGGGCGCTGGGTGTGACTATGTTCTTGCCTGAGGAGGATCGCTACAGCCTCTCCAAGCGAGCACTCATCAGCCAGATTTGCTCACTGTACGGTGGTCGAATTGCTGAAGAAATGACCCTTGGTTTCGACGGTGTGACTACTGGCGCATCCAACGACATCATGCGTGCCAGCCAGATTGCGCGGAACATGGTGACGAAGTGGGGGTTGTCGGAGAAACTCGGGCCCTTGATGTATGCCGAGGAAGAAGGTGAAGTGTTCCTGGGTCGTGGCGGCGGCGGTCAAAGCGCCAGTTTCTCCGGCGAGACAGCCAAGCTGATCGACTCCGAGGTTCGCAGCATCATTGACCAGTGCTACGGCACGGCCAAGCAGATCCTGACCGACAACCGTGACAAGCTGGATGCCATGGCTGACGCGCTGATGAAGTACGAAACCATCGATGCCGACCAGATCGACGACATCATGGCAGGCCGTACGCCGCGGGAACCTCGAGATTGGGAAGGTGGTTCGGGCACCTCGGGCACTCCGCCCGTAGTTCAGAACGAGCGCCCTGAAACCCCAATCGGCGGCCCGGCAGCTGACCACTAAGGTTTGAAATGACTTCTGCTTTGTCCTCTACCCGGTTGCCTTGCGGCAACCGGGTTCTTGATTTAGCCCATACGCATGTCATGGGCATTCTCAATGTGACCCCTGATTCCTTTTCCGATGGTGGCCGTTTTAGCCAGGTGGACGCTGCGTTGCGTCACGCCGAGGCGATGGTGGCTGCTGGCGCGACCTTGATAGATGTCGGCGGCGAATCGACGCGGCCTGGCGCTCGTGTGGTTTCTCCTTTGGAAGAGTTGGAACGAGTGGCGCCAGTTGTCGAGCGCATCGCCCGTGAGCTGGATGTGATCATCTCGGTAGATACTTCCACTCCGGCAGTGATGCGCGAAACTGCTCGTCTCGGGGCGGGGCTTATCAACGACGTACGTTCGCTACGGCGTGACGGTGCCCTTGACGCCGCCGCAGCGACCGGCCTGCCTGTCTGTTTGATGCATATGCTGGGTGAGCCCGGCAATATGCAGGATGATCCGCACTACAGCGATCTGGTTGGCGAAGTGAGTGGTTTCCTTGCTGACAGGATTACCCAGTGCGTGAGTGCGGGGATTGCGCCTGAGAAGATCATCCTTGATCCGGGGTTTGGCTTTGCCAAGACCCTGGAGCACAATTTAAGCCTGTTCAAGCATATGGATGCCCTGCATGCCCTTGGTCGCCCGCTGTTGGTCGGCGTTTCGCGCAAGAGCATGATCGGGCTCGCCTTGAATCGCCCGGTGGGTGAGCGTTTGTATGGAGGCTTGGCGCTTGCGGCGCTCGCCGTGACCAAGGGTGCACGTATTTTGCGTGTGCATGATGTCGCCGAAACGGTCGATGTAGTGCGCATGCTCGCTGCTGTAGAATCAGCCGAATAAGAATGATGGAGCACTTATGACTAAAAAATATTTTGGCACCGACGGTATTCGTGGTCGGGTCGGCGAATTCCCTATCACTCCTGATTTTATGCTCAAGCTGGGTTGGGCGGCAGGCATGGCGTTCCGCAGTATGGGGGCGTGCCGCATCCTGGTCGGCAAGGACACCCGTATCTCGGGTTACATGTTTGAGTCTGCGCTGGAGGCTGGCTTGTCCGCCGCCGGAGCTGATGTGATGTTGCTGGGCCCTATGCCGACACCGGCGATCGCCTACCTGACGCGTACCTTTCACGCTGAAGCCGGGATTGTGATCAGTGCCTCCCATAACCCCCATGATGACAATGGCATCAAGTTTTTCTCGGGGCAGGGCACCAAACTGCCTGATGAAATCGAGCTGATGATCGAAGAACTGCTGGATGCACCAATGACGGTGGTCGAGTCCAGTAAGCTGGGCAAGGTCTCGCGCATTAATGACGCATCTGGCCGTTACATCGAATTCTGTAAAAGCAGCGTTCCGAGCAGCACCAATTTTGCCGGGTTAAAGATTGTTGTCGATTGCGCCCATGGAGCGACCTATAAGGTTGCGCCAAGCGTGTTCAAGGAGCTGGGCGCGCAGGTCACCGTGCTGTCGGCTCAGCCAAACGGGTTGAACATCAACGACAACTGCGGCTCCACGCACATGGAGCAGCTGCAGGCCGCTGTTCTGGCTGAGCATGCAGACCTGGGCATCGCTTTCGATGGTGATGGCGACCGTGTCTTGATGGTGGATCACACCGGCATGATCGTGGATGGTGATGACCTGCTGTTCATTATTGCTCGTGATCTGCATGAGCGTAACAAACTGCAAGGTGGGGTGGTCGGCACCCTCATGAGTAATCTCGGTCTGGAATTGGCCTTGGCTGAGATAGGGATTCCCTTCGTTCGCGCCAACGTCGGTGACCGTTATGTGATCGCCGAGCTGCTGGAGCGAAATTGGTTGGTCGGTGGTGAGAACTCGGGGCACGTGGTTTGCTTCCAGCACACCACCACGGGTGACGCGATCATCGCTGCGCTGCAGGTATTATTGGCCCTTCGTCGTCGTGAGGAGAGCCTGGCACAGGCGCGCCAAGCCCTGCGCAAATGCCCGCAAGTGCTGCTCAATGTGCGTTTTGCCGGTGGCGAGAATCCAATCGAGCATCCAGCAGTCAAAGAGGCTTGCGAGCGCGTAACCCAGGCAATGGCTGGGCGTGGGCGTGTGTTATTGCGCAAGTCTGGCACAGAGCCTCTGGTGCGCGTCATGGTTGAAGGCGAGGATGAAATGCAGGTTCGCGGTCATGCCGAAGACCTGGCAAAACTAGTAACTGAAGTTTGCGCCTGAATTCGGCTTGCCAGTAATGATGTGGTTGGGTAACATCTGCGCCCACTTTGACCGACGAGGTACAGCATGCGTCGCACTATGGTAGCTGGTAACTGGAAGATGCACGGTACCCGCGCCAGTGTCGCTGAGCTGATCAATGGCCTTCGTCACTTGGCCTTGCCTAGCGGTGTTGATATCGCGGTTTTCCCGCCTTGCTTGCATATCAACCAAGTGGTTGATGGTTTGAAAGGCAAGTCGATTCAGGTCGGGGCGCAGAACTCTGCGGTGGAACCCATGCAAGGTGCGTTGACTGGCGAGATTTCGCCAAGTCAGTTGGTTGATGCGGGTTGTTCCTATGTGCTTGTCGGGCACTCCGAGCGTCGTCAGATGATGGGCGAGCGTGATGGGATACTCAACCGCAAGTTCGCAGCGGCACAGGCTTGTGGCTTGATTCCAGTGTTGTGCATAGGGGAGACCCTTGAGCAGCGTGAATCGGGCAAGACTCTTGAAGTTGTCTCGCGTCAGCTGGGCAGCATCATCGAGGAGCTGGGTGTTGGTGCATTTGCAAAGGCAGTTATTGCTTACGAGCCGGTCTGGGCCATTGGCACCGGGCTGACTGCTACGCCGCAACAAGCGCAGGATGTGCACGCAGCCATTCGCGCGCAGTTGGCGGCAGAGAATTCTGAAGTCGCGCAAGGTGTGCGGCTTCTATACGGCGGCAGCGTGAAGGCGGCCAATGCGGTCGAACTGTTCGGCATGCCGGATATCGATGGGGGGCTCATTGGTGGAGCTTCCCTGAATGCAGATGAGTTCGGTGCGATCTGTCGCGCCGCGGGAAACTGAAAAAATGCTGGAAACAGTCGTAGTCGTTTTTCATCTGTTGGCTGCCCTGAGCGTAGTGGCTCTGGTTTTGTTGCAACAGGGTAAAGGTGCGGATGCTGGTGCGTCTTTCGGTGCAGGTGCTTCAAATACTGTGTTCGGAAGCCAAGGTTCCTCTACCTTTCTTAGTAAGTTTACTGCTATACTTGCCGCCGGTTTCTTCATAACCAGCTTGGGGTTAGGTTACTTTGCTAAAGAGAAAGCTCATGTGCTGACTCAAGTAGGTCTCCCAAACCCAGCAGTGTTGGAAGTACCAAAAGCAAAACCGGCTTCTGATGATGTCCCGGTGCTTCAAGAGCAAAAGTCGGCTACTCCAGCGACTGACGTGCCTCCAGCTCAAGAGCAGAAGTAAGAAGGTTGTAAACGCTGTATTGCCGAGGTGGTGGAATTGGTAGACACGCAACCTTGAGGTGGTTGTGCCCATAGGGTGTAGGGGTTCGAGTCCCCTTCTCGGTACCAATTATCAGGAGAGCCCGCTGTTGCGGGCTTTCTTGTAGGTGGAAGGTTACATTGACCCTGTAAGGGATCGGTCGTATACTTCCGCCCCAGCTTTGTCGCGGGGTGGAGCAGTCTGGTAGCTCGTCGGGCTCATAACCCGAAGGTCGTCGGTTCAAATCCGGCCCCCGCAACCAGTTTTAGCGGAGCCCCTTTTAAGGGGCTTTTTGTTAGCTGGACACTTTCAACGCCGCTGTTCGACGGCGTTTCAAGGATGGGCGTTTCGCCCATTTTTTTATTTTGCACAGCATGCACATACATGCACGAGGGGGTTCAGGTGTCGAGCAAGCTAGAAGAGTTGCAGGCCTTGTTGGCCCCGGTGATCGTGGCCCTAGGCTATGAATGCTGGGGTATTGAGTTTTCGGCTCAAGGTCGCCACTCAATGTTGCGCGTTTATATCGATAAAGAGGGCGGTGTGCTGGTGGACGATTGTGCCATTGTCAGCCGTCAGATCAGCGGTGTGCTGGATGTTGAAGATCCAATCGCCGTTGAATACACCCTCGAAGTTTCCTCGCCAGGCATGGAACGCCCACTGTTCACTATTGATCAGTTTGCAAAATTTGCCGGTGAACAAGTGAAGATCAAGCTGCGATCCCCTTTTGAAGGGCGACGCAACTTTCAGGGCCTTCTGCGCGGTGTAGAAGAGCAGGATGTCGTGGTGCAGGTAGAAGACCATGAATTCCTGTTGCCGATCGATATGATCGACAAGGCCAACATTATTCCCAGTTTTGACTGAGACGCGGATCCCGCGGATCCAATGGCTTGCGAAAGGCGAGGCGTACGATGAGCAAAGAAGTACTGCTGGTTGTTGAGTCGGTATCCAATGAAAAGGGCGTACCGGCAAACGTGATTTTTGAAGCGCTGGAGCTGGCCCTGGCCACCGCTACCAAAAAGCGTTTTGAAGACGAAGTTGATCTGCGTGTGGAAATCAACCGCCACACCGGTGCCTATGAGACTTTCCGTCGCTGGACGGTCGTCGAAGAAGCCGATCTTGATGATCCGGCCATCGAAACCTGGCCGAGCAAGGTTGCCGAAACGCATCCAGGTGCCAAGGTTGGTGATGTCGTCGAAGAAAAGATCGAATCGATCGAGTTCGGCCGTATTGCCGCACAGACCGCCAAACAGGTCATCGTGCAGAAGGTTCGCGAAGCCGAGCGCGCTCAAGTCGTCGACGCCTATCGCGAGCGCCTGGGTGAAATCATCTCGGGCACCGTGAAGAAAGTCACCCGCGACAACGTGATCGTCGACCTGGGGAACAACGCCGAAGCGTTGCTGGCCCGCGAAGACATCATCTCGCGCGAAACCTTCCGTGTCGGCGTGCGCTTGCGTGCGCTGCTCAAGGAAATCCGCACCGAGAACCGCGGCCCTCAGTTGATCCTGTCGCGTACCGCGCCGGAAATGCTGATTGAGCTGTTCCGTATCGAAGTGCCGGAAATCGCCGAAGGCCTGATCGAAGTCATGGCTGCGTCCCGCGACCCGGGTTCGCGTGCCAAGATCGCGGTCCGTTCCAAGGACAAACGCATCGACCCGCAAGGCGCTTGCATCGGTATGCGCGGTTCGCGCGTCCAGGCAGTGTCGGGCGAATTGGGCGGTGAGCGTGTGGACATCGTCCTCTGGGACGATAACCCGGCGCAGTTTGTGATCAACGCCATGTCGCCGGCTGAAGTGGCGGCAATTATCGTTGACGAAGATGCCCATGCAATGGACATCGCCGTTGGCGCAGACAATCTGGCTCAGGCCATTGGTCGTGGTGGTCAGAACGTGCGTCTGGCCAGCCAACTGACCGGTTGGACCCTGAACGTGATGACCGAATCGGACATCCAGGCTAAGCAGCAAGCTGAAACCGGTGACATCCTGCGCAACTTCATCGAAGAGCTGGAAGTCGATGAAGACCTGGCGCAGGTGCTGGTAGATGAAGGCTTCACCAGCCTGGAAGAGATTGCCTACGTACCGTTGGAAGAAATGCTCAACATCGACGGCTTTGACGAAGACACCGTCAACGAGCTTCGCGCTCGGGCCAAGGATCGTTTGTTGACTAAAGCCATCGCTACTGAGGAAAAGCTGGCAGACGCCCATCCGGCCGAAGACCTGCTCTCGCTTGAGGGTATGGACAAGGATTTGGCGATGGAACTGGCGGTGCGCGGCGTAATTACCCGCGAAGACCTGGCCGAGCAGTCTATTGACGATCTGCTCGACATCGACGGCATTGACGATGATCGTGCCGGCAAGTTGATCATGGCCGCCCGAGCCCATTGGTTCGAGTAATTAGGCGCGGCCTGAGGAGAGAAGTGCATGACGCAAGTCACGGTGAAACAACTGGCCGATGAGGTCAAAACACCGGTAGAGCGCCTGTTGCAGCAGATGCGTGAGGCAGGTCTGCCGCACACCGCCGCCGATGAAGGTGTGAGCGATAGTGAGAAGCAGTCTTTGCTGACTCACTTGAAGAGCAGCCACAAGGCGAAAGTGGAAGAACCGCGCAAGATTACATTGCAGCGCAAAACCACCAGCACCCTGCGTGTTGCAGGTAGCAAGAGCATCAGCGTTGAAGTGCGTAAGAAGAAAGTCTTCGTACAGCGCAGCCCGGAAGAAATCGAAGCCGAGCGCAAACGCGAACTGGAAGAACGTCGCGCAGTAGAAAATGCTGCACGTCAGAAGGCTGAAGAAGAAGCCAAGCGTCGCGCCGAAGAAGAAGCGCGTCGCCAGCCTACTGCTGCGCAACCTGCTGCCACTGAAGCGGCCGCCGCTCCTGTTGAAGCTGTGCGTGAGGCCGCCCCGGTTGCCGCTGCACCTGCTCCTGCAGCAGACGCCCGCAAGCGCGACGAACCTCGTCGTCCGGACAAGCCACGTGCCGACGATAACAATCGTCGCGGTGGTGGTGGCGATGGCGAGCGTAAAAATGCTCCGCATCGTGCTTCGGTCAAAGAGAAAGCGCCTGCTCCACGCGTTGCCCCGCGTACTACCGACGAAGAAAGCGATGGCTTCCGTCGTGGTGGTCGCGGCAAGGCCAAGCTGAAAAAACGCAACGCCCACGGTTTCCAGAGCCCAACCGGCCCTGTCGTGCGTGATGTGCAGATCGGCGAGACCATTTCTGTTGGCGATCTCGCCAATCAGATGTCGGTCAAGGCTGCTGAAATCATCAAGTTCATGTTCAAACTGGGTACTCCAGCGACCATCAACCAGGTGCTTGATCAGGAAACTGCTCAACTGGTAGCCGAAGAACTGGGCCACAAAGTGACCCTGGTCAGCGATACCGCTCTGGAAGACTCCCTGGCCGAGTCCTTGAAGTTTGAAGGTGAGACGTTCTCCCGTGCGCCAGTTGTGACCGTAATGGGCCACGTTGACCATGGTAAGACTTCGCTGCTCGACTACATTCGTCGTGCCAAGGTAGCTGCTGGCGAAGCCGGCGGTATCACCCAGCACATCGGCGCGTACCACGTTGAAACCGAACGCGGCATGGTCACCTTCCTCGACACCCCAGGTCACGCCGCGTTTACCGCAATGCGTGCCCGTGGTGCCAAGGCAACTGACATCGTGATTCTGGTAGTTGCAGCGGACGACGGCGTAATGCCGCAGACCATTGAAGCGGTCCAGCACGCCAAGGCCGCTGGTGTTCCACTGGTTGTCGCAGTGAACAAAATCGACAAGCCGGGCGCCGATCTTGATCGCATCCGTAGCGAACTGTCGGTTCACGGCGTGACTTCCGAAGAGTGGGGCGGTGATACGCCATTCGTTTCGGTTTCGGCGAAAGTCGGTACCGGTGTAGACGAACTGCTCGAAGCGGTCCTGCTGCAAGCTGAAGTACTCGAACTGAAAGCAACTCCATCGGCCCCGGGTCGTGGTGTTGTGGTTGAATCGCGTCTCGACAAAGGTCGTGGCCCGGTTGCAACCGTTCTGGTTCAAGACGGTACCCTGCGCCAAGGCGACATGGTCCTGGTCGGTTCGAACTACGGCCGTGTACGTGCCATGCTCGACGAGAACGGCAAGCCAATCAAAGAAGCGGGTCCTTCCATCCCTGTCGAGATCCTCGGCCTGGACGGTACTCCGGACGCTGGCGACGAGATGAGCGTAGTTGCCGACGAGAAGAAAGCCCGTGAAGTGGCTCTGTTCCGTCAAGGCAAGTTCCGCGAAGTCAAACTGGCTCGTGCGCACGCCGGCAAGCTGGAGAACATCTTCGAGAACATGGGCCAGGCAGAGAAGAAGACGCTCAACATCGTCCTCAAATCTGACGTCCGTGGTTCCCTCGAAGCGTTGAACGGCGCCTTGAACGGCCTGGGTAACGACGAAGTGCAAGTGCGTGTTGTCGGTGGCGGTGTCGGTGGTATCACCGAATCCGACGCCAACCTGGCACTGGCTTCCAACGCTGTACTGTTCGGCTTCAACGTGCGTGCCGATGCTGGCGCTCGCAAGATCGTCGAGCAGGAAGGCCTGGACATGCGTTACTACAACGTCATCTACGACATCATCGAAGACGTCAAGAAAGCCCTTACCGGCATGCTTGGCAGTGACGTCCGGGAGAACATCCTGGGTGTTGCCGAGGTGCGTGATGTGTTCCGTTCGCCGAAATTCGGCGCGATCGCCGGTTGCATGGTTATCGAAGGTGTCGTGCACCGTAACCGTCCAATCCGTGTACTGCGTGAAGACATCGTTATCTTCGAAGGCGAGCTGGAATCCCTGCGCCGCTTCAAGGATGACGCTTCTGAAGTACGTGCCGGCATGGAATGCGGTATCGGCGTCAAGAGCTACAACGACGTCAAGGCTGGCGACAAGATCGAAGTCTACGAGAAGGTTCAGGTTGCTCGCAGCCTCTAACTCGCGCACTTCCGGAGCCACGCAACGTGTGGGCATGCAAATGCCCCGCGTAGCGTACGGACTCTAAACGCAACGCCCGGTCTGGCTTTTGTCAGGCCGGGCGTTTGCCGCTTTCAGACCCCACGGGTTTCACCGTGTGGCAGTAACAGGTAACAAGACATGGCAAAAGAATACAGCCGTACCCAGCGTATCGGTGATCAGATGCAGCGTGAGCTGGCCCAACTGATCCGCCGCGAAGTCAAAGACCCCCGCGTTGGGCTGGTCACCATCACCGCAGTTGAAGTGAGCCGTGACGTAGGTCACGCCAAGATCTTTATCACCGTGATGGGGCAGGACAGCAGCGAAGAAATCGCACAAAGCATCAAGGTGCTCAACTCGGCCGCAGGTTTCTTGCGCATGCAGTTGGCCCGCGAAATGAAGCTGCGCAGCGTCCCACAGTTGCACTTTCACTACGACGAAAGCGTCGTGCGTGGTGCGCACCTGTCGGCGCTGATCGAGCGCGCCGTTGCTGAAGACAGTCAGCACCCGTCCACACCTGAAGACGCCAAGGAGTAAGCGGTGGCTCAGGTCAAACGTATCCGTCGCAACGTCAGCGGCATCATTCTGCTCGACAAGCCCATTGGCTTTACTTCCAATGCCGCGCTGCAGAAGGTCCGCTGGCTGCTCAACGCCGAGAAGGCCGGGCACACCGGCAGCCTCGATCCACTGGCCACCGGCGTATTGCCGTTGTGCTTCGGCGAGGCCACCAAGTTCTCGCAATACCTGCTTGATTCCGACAAGGGTTACGAAACCCTGATGCAACTGGGCAAGACCACCACCACGGCGGATGCTGAGGGCGATGTTTTGCAGGTTCGCGACGTGACCGTTGGTCGTGCTGACATCGAAGCTGCTTTACCCGCTTTTCGTGGAGAAATCAGTCAGATACCGCCGATGTACTCGGCGCTCAAGCGGGATGGGCAGCCACTTTACAAGCTGGCACGTGCGGGCGAAGTAGTGGAGCGCGAACCGCGTTCTGTTACTATTGCGCGCTTGGAATTGCTCGCCTGTGAAGGCGACACTGCCCGCTTGGCCGTGGACTGCAGCAAAGGCACTTATATCCGTACCCTGGTGGAAGATATTGGTGAAAAGCTCGGTTGCGGCGCGTACGTTGCAGAACTGCGACGCACCCAGGCCGGGCCCTTCAGCCTGGCCCAGACGGTCACGCTGGAAGAGTTGGAGGCGGTACACGCCGAAGGCGGCAACGAAGCGGTTGATCGCTTCCTGATGCCATCGGACAGCGGTTTGCTCGATTGGCCGTTGCTGCACTTCTCGGAGCACAGCGCGTTCTACTGGCTCAACGGCCAGCCGGTACGTGCCCCGGATGCCCCGAAGTTCGGCATGGTGCGGGTACAGGATCATAACGGTCGCTTTATCGGTATCGGTGAAGTGAGCGAAGACGGGCGCATCGCGCCGCGTCGACTGATTCGGTCAGAATGACCGGACGAGTGTGGCTGTTAACAGGCACGGTCAACACTCATTTTTAGATACAGGGATTTGTCCCTGGCCTGTTGAGACTGCCCTTTGGGTGGTTTCCTGAAAAAAGGATTGCCTCATGGCTCTCGACGTTCAAGAAAAAGCACAAATCGTAGCTGACTATCAGCAAGCTGTTGGTGACACTGGTTCGCCAGAAGTGCAAGTTGCACTGCTGACCCACAACATCAACAAGCTGCAAGGTCACTTCAAGGCCAACGGTAAAGATCACCACTCCCGTCGTGGTCTGATCCGCATGGTAAACCAGCGCCGTAAGCTGCTGGACTACCTGAAAGGCAAGGATCTGGGTCGTTATCAGGCTCTGATCGGTCGCCTGGGTCTGCGTCGCTAATCAGCGATTGCGCTAGAGGTTGGTTGTCTGCCGTGTGTCAGTGGGATTCCCGCTGGCCCATGGTAGGCTCCCAGCCTCAAGTTTTATCTGGATACACGTTTTACCCTGGACTAGCGTCGGGCCGATTCCCGCCATTGCCCAAGAATTTCGCAAGAAGACAAGTTCCCCCAAGAGCCACAAAGAAGGTAGGACACCGTGAACCCGGTTATCAAAAAATTTCAGTTCGGTCAGTCGACCGTTACCCTCGAGACAGGCCGTATCGCCCGTCAAGCCTCCGGCGCAGTGCTGGTTACCGTTGACGATGACGTTACCGTACTGGTGACCGTTGTTGGCGCCAAGACCGCTGACCCGAGCAAAGGCTTCTTCCCTTTGTCCGTTCACTACCAGGAAAAGACTTACGCTGCCGGTAAGATCCCTGGTGGTTTCTTCAAGCGCGAAGGCCGTCCTTCCGAGAAAGAAACCCTGACTTCCCGACTGATCGATCGTCCGATCCGTCCGCTGTTCCCAGAAGGCTTCATGAACGAAGTGCAGGTTGTCTGCACCGTGGTTTCCACCAGCAAAAAAACCGATCCGGACATTGCTGCGATGATCGGTACTTCGGCTGCCCTGGCCATCTCCGGCATTCCTTTCGATGGCCCGATCGGCGCAGCGCGCGTTGCTTTCCACGAAAGCACCGGCTACCTGCTGAACCCGACTTACGAACAACAGAAGGCCTCGAGCCTGGACATGGTCGTTGCCGGTACTTCGGAAGCCGTGTTGATGGTTGAATCGGAAGCCAAAGAGCTGACCGAAGACCAGATGCTGGGCGCTGTACTGTTTGCTCACGACGAGTTCCAGGTTGTGATCAACGCTGTTAAAGAACTGGCTGCCGAAGCTGCCAAGCCGACCTGGACCTGGGCTGCCGCCCCGGAAGCCACCGAGCTGCTGGGCGCTATCCGCTCCGAGTTCGGCGCTGCCATCTCCGACGCCTACACCATCACCGTCAAGGCCGACCGTTACGCTCGCCTGGGCGAGTTGAAGGATCAGGTTGTGGCCAAGCTGTCCGGTGAAGAAGGTCAGCCTTCTGCCAGCGACGTTAAAGCTGCATTCGGTGAAATCGAATACCGCACCGTTCGCGAAAACATCGTTAACGGCAAGCCACGTATCGACGGTCGCGACACTCGCACCGTGCGCCCACTGAACATCGAAGTCGGCGTTCTGCCGAAGACTCACGGTTCGGCGCTGTTCACTCGTGGTGAAACTCAGGCTCTGGTAGTCGCGACCCTGGGTACTGCCCGTGACGCACAGCTGCTGGACACCCTGGAAGGCGAGAAAAAAGACCCCTTCATGCTGCACTACAACTTCCCGCCGTTCTCGGTGGGCGAGTGTGGTCGCATGGGCGGTGCTGGCCGTCGCGAAATCGGCCACGGTCGTCTGGCACGCCGTTCGGTTCAGGCCATGTTGCCTGCTGCTGACGTGTTCCCGTACACCATCCGTGTTGTGTCGGAAATCACTGAGTCCAACGGTTCCAGCTCCATGGCTTCCGTTTGCGGTGCTTCCCTGGCACTGATGGACGCTGGTGTGCCGATGAAGGCACCGGTTGCCGGTATCGCCATGGGCCTGGTTAAAGAAGGCGAGAAGTTCGCCATCCTGACCGACATCCTGGGTGACGAAGATCACCTGGGCGACATGGACTTCAAAGTAGCCGGTACCGCTAAAGGTGTGACCGCGCTGCAGATGGACATCAAGATCAAGGGCATCACCGAAGAGATCATGGAAATCGCTCTGGGCCAAGCCCTGGAAGCGCGCCTGAACATCCTCGGCCAGATGAACCAGATCATTGGTCAGTCCCGTACCGAACTGTCGGAAAATGCTCCGACCATGATCGCGATGAAAATCGACACCGACAAAATCCGTGATGTTATCGGTAAAGGCGGCGCGACCATTCGTGCGATCTGTGAAGAGACCAAGGCTTCGATCGACATCGAAGACGACGGCTCGATCAAGATCTTCGGCGAAACCAAGGAGGCTGCTGAAGCTGCACGTCAGCGCGTCCTGGGTATCACCGCTGAGGCTGAGATCGGCAAGATCTACGTCGGTAAGGTTGAGCGCATCGTCGACTTCGGCGCATTCGTTAACATCCTGCCAGGCAAAGACGGTCTGGTTCACATCTCCATGCTGAGCGACGCTCGTGTTGAGAAAGTGACTGACATTCTGAAAGAAGGTCAGGAAGTAGAAGTGCTGGTACTGGACGTGGACAATCGCGGCCGTATCAAGCTGTCCATCAAGGACGTAGCAGCAGCCAAGGCTTCGGGCGTTTAATCACCCGTAGCCCAGGCTGAAAAAAGGACTCTTCGGAGTCCTTTTTTTATGGGCGCTGGAAAATTAAGCAAAATCAGCCATTTAGCCCAAGGCAAAAAACCGCAACTTGCATGCAGGCACGACGCAGTTCATGCAAGTTGCACGATTTCGAAAATCAATGTGTTTTTCAACTCATTGATTTATAAGGGTTTAACTCGATTTTCCGACTTGGCACACTGCCTGCAATATCCCTGTTAACGCTGCAGCATCAAGGTTCACGCGCTGCAGACTTTTAATAAAACAGGAGTTACTCGTATGAAGAAGTTCGCTCTCGCTACTGCTACCGCTCTGACTCTGGCCATGGGTGCTAACGTAGCCTTTGCTCAGACTTCCCAAGCCCCTATGACTCTGGCGGCTGGTGAAATGACCAAGGCTAAAGAGTCCACCTCGGATACCTGGATCACCACCAAAGTAAAAGCTGACCTGCTGACCGAGAAAGGCATTCCTGGTTCGGACATCAAGGTTGAAACCAACAAAGGCGTGGTTTCCCTGTCCTCTGACGTAGCTATCTCGGATTCCCAGAAAGCGACCGCTGTAGCCATCACCAAGAAAATTAAAGGCGTAAAAGCGGTTTCTGCTGATGGCCTGCTGGCTGGCGGTGCGGTGAAAGCTGACAACATCGACAAAGCCAAGGAAGGGACTTCGGATACCTGGATTACCACCAAGGTAAAAGCTGATCTGGTTACCGAGAAAGGCATTCCTGGCACCGACATCAAAGTCGAAACCAACAAAGGCGTAGTTTCCCTGTCGTCGACCGTAGCGGTCACCGATGCTCAGAAAACTACCGCGGTGGCAATCGCCAAGAAAATCAAAGGCGTTAAAGCTGTATCGGCCGACGGCCTGAAAGCAGAGTAACGCTTCCCTTTTCGTTTGAACTAGATTGCGGCGGCTTAGGGTGAGTTAGATATCCACCCAATGCACCTCTGGAGTTCATGCGACCGACCACATGGATGTGGTCATTACAGGCCCCGGCACTTGTGTCGGGGCCTGTTCTATTTTGAAGGGCATACGAAGACCAAAAAATGTGGGAGCGGGCTTGCTCGCGAAGGCGGTGTATCAGGTACACATTCAGTGACTGACACATCGCCTTCGCGAGCAAGCCCGCTCCCACATTAGTTGTGTGGCAGTCGCGGGTTACTCAGCATCCAGATGCATTGGCGTGACGACCCGACCATCTTTCTCGGCCTGCCCCAACTGCGCATCAATGAAGTACACCCGGTCATCTTCCAACTGCCCCTTGTCCACCAGGTAATCCTTGATCGTACTGGCGCGGTCCTGGCCCAGTTGGCGCAACAGCACATCACTGCTGCTCCAGAACTTGATCACGCCGTCCTTGAGCTTCGCCGTGCGTTCAGCGCTGCCCAGGTCCTTCCATTCGGCCGGTGGTTGCTGTTTGAGGCGAGTGCGGTAGATACCTTCCAGCAACGGTGCCTTTTCTTTTTCTGGCACCTCAAGCAACGACGCCTGGGCCGGGACTTTGTCGCCACGACGCTGGAGGATCTTGTAGTAGTTGTATTGGTATTCACGCTCCAGCCGTTGTGCGGCCAGGAACGGCCCGTCGCTGCTGGCAGCTGCGGTACCTTCGATTTCCAGGCGCAGGGTAGGGCGCTCTTTCAGCGCCTTGGCCAGGGTGTTCAGCGCGCCTTCGGCATCTTTGTTCAGCTCACTGGAGCCTGCGGCAAACGACACGTTCCCCAGATCTTCAGAGCCGCCACCGGTCACCAGCCCGCCGATAAACTTGAAGGGCGCCGTTGCCGCACGGACGACAAGGTTACGCAGGGTCTGCCACACAATCGGCATCACGCTGAATTGCGGGTTATTCAGGTCGCCGGTCACCGGCAGTTCGATGGATATCTTGCCGTCGGAGTCCTTGAGCAGCGCAACCGCCAGGCGAATCGGCAAGTCCACGGCGTCAGCGCTGTCGACTTTCTCACCCAGTTGCAGTTGCTCGACCACCACTTTGTTCTCGGCCTTCAACTGGCCCTTGGTGATCACGTAGTGCAGGTCCAGGTTGAGGCGGCCTTTGCGGATACGGAAACCGGCGAACTTGCCCGAGTACGGCGTCAATGTGGTCAGCTCGACACGCTTGAAGCTGGTGGCGATGTCCAGCGCTGCCATCGGGTCAAACGGATTCACGCTGCCTTTGATGGTCACCGGTGCGTAGCGGTCCACCTTGCCCTTTATGTCGACGCTGGCCGGTTTGGCCTGGCGACTGTCGATGGTGCCAATCTGGCCGTTGAGCTGTTGAATCGCGGTGGCAAAGTTGGGAGTGAGGCTGAAGTCGGCAAAGTTGGCCGAGCCGTCGTTGATCGCGATCTGGCCGATATGAACGCCCAGTGGCTTCTCGTTGTTGGCTGCAGGTTTGGCGGCCGACTTCGACTTGTTGCCACTGTCTGCCGGCTGTGGAATCAGCAGATCGTCAATGTTGGTGGTGCGGTCGTCGTTGATCATGAAGCGCACATACGGCTGCTGCAGGTTGACCTTGTCGATCGACAGGCTTTGGCCGTGCTGGTAGTTCACGCCCTCCAGCACCAGGCGTTGCCACTTGAGGAAGTCGCGGGTCTTTAGCGTATCCAGGGTATGCAGTTGATCAACCTGGGCGCGGCCGGTGACCTGAAGTGCCAGTGGCTCGGTGCTTTTCAGGTTCACATCCAGGTTGCTGCCCAGCATGCCGCTACGCAGTTCCAGGCGAATAAACGGACTGATGTAGGACTGGGCGACACGCAGGTCGATGTCCTGGGTGTTCACTTTCAGTTTGGCGCTGACCGGGTTGAGGTTAACCTCGCCAGTTGCCTGGATCTTGCCTTGCTTGCCCAGGCCGGTGTCGACCTTCAAGGTAAATGGGCTCTGGTTGAGGCTGTCGAAGTTCTGCACGTCGACATTCAATGGGCCCAGCTCCAGCGCGACCGCAGGCTTGGCCTGGCGGTCGGCCAGGTGCACCTGATAGTTACGCAGTTGTACATCCTTGAGCAGCACTTGCCAGGGTTTGTTCGGGGCTGCCGGTTGCGCTTCAGGGGCATCGGCAGTGGCCGGCGCATTGGCCGGTTCCGGAGCCTTGGCTGGTTTGCTCGGCTGGCTGGCGAACAGCTTCTGCCAGTCCAGTTGCCCATCGGCCTCACGGGCGGCCCAGGTTTCCAGCTTGTTGCTGCGGATCTTGCCGACAATCACCTGCTGCTTAGCCAGGTCCACCGTGGTTTCGCTGACATCCAGGCGCTCCAGGCGGGCCAGTGGCCGACCATCCGGCGCCTTGATCGCAAAGGGTGCGATGCTGGCGGCGGTGTTGGTCAGGTTCAGTTCGGTTTCTTTGGCCAGGCTGAATTTATAGTCGGTGCTGAAGTTGAGCACACCGTCTTCCAGCACCAGTGGCAAGGCGTCACGCACATACGGCCACCAGGCTTTCATCTTGCCATCGGTGACCTTCAAGGTGCCTTCGGAGGTGATCGGTACCAGGCTGAAATTGCCTTTCCAGTCGATCTGCCCACCTTCAGGGCCGGCGGCGACCAGGGTCATGTCGGCGTTGTCTTCGGGCAAGGTGCTGAGGTTTTTCAGCTCGAAGTCGAGTTTGTCGTAGAGGAATTCGATGGGTTCGCTGGGGCGCAGGTCCTGGAAATGCAGATTGCCGCCCGCCAGCTTGATGCTGTCGATACGCAGTGGAAACGGCTTGGCATCGGGGTCGGCCGGAGTCGGCTCGCTCGGCGGCAGCTTGAACAACTGCGCCAGGTTAAGTTGGCCGGATTTGTCGAACAACAGTTCGGTCTTGGGCTGGTCCAGTTGCACATCGGCCAGGTGCAGGGCGCGGGTCCAGAGACTGTCCACTTGCAGGTTGGCGTAAAAGCGCTCGAAACCCACTTGTTCTTTGCCAGGCTCACCGATCTTCAGGCCCCACAGCGTCAGTTCGAGGCTGAACGGGTTGAGCTCGATGCGCTCGATTCGCGCTGGCACCGTGGCGTAGTTCGCCAACTGTTGGTTGGCAATGCGAAGGGCAATGCCGGGTAAGATCAGAAAGCCCAGCAAGCTGTACAAAGCAAGGGCGGTCAACAAGGCGCCTGCGGCGCGAATCAATCCTTTGGGCATGGGTGACGCCATCTATGTCGAACGAGAGTGCCTTGGAGTATGGCACGGGAATTCGGTTCCGAAGAACCGTGGGCCTTGGGAAACTTCCTACAACTGCAGGATCAGGGTCTTCAAGGGCGGTTGTTGATCTTTCGAGGGGAAGTCGGCCCCGGGTGTCATGACCTGCCAGTCACGTACGGGGCGACCGGCTTTTTCTGCGCAACGCAGCACCTGCTCACGCCAGTCATCCATGCTGACCTTCGCCAGGTTGTTGCAACAAATCAGCACGCCATTGTCGGCGGTAGCCAGCAGCGCGGGCTTGAGCAGGCTCTGATAGTCGCGCAACAGGTCGACGGTACCGAAGGCGCTCTTGGCCCAGGCCGGAGGGTCGAGCAGCACCAGATCGTACTGACGCTGCTCCAGGCGTGGATAGCTGGGTAGCTTCTGGCCACGACGCTGGGTGATCGGCAGGCCCGCCAACTGGCGAATCGCCGGGAAGTAATCGGACTGCACAAATTCCATGGTTGGCAGATGCGGATTGAGCTGGCCGTTTTCACGCCCAACCGCCAGGTTGCCCTCGGCAAAATCCAGGTTGCACACCTCGCGCGCACCGCCGGCCGCCGCGCTCAAGCCCACGCCGCAGGTGTAGGCGAACAGGTTCAGCACGCTTTTGCCGGCACTGTGATCCTTGACCCAGCCACGGGTGTTACGCAGGTCGAGGAACAGCAACGGGTCTTGTCCGGCATGGCGCCCACGCACACGGTAGTTGAGGCCCCATTCGTGGCCGACCAGGTCTTCCAGCGCCGCAGGCTCTGCACGGTACACCGTGTCTTCGCGGTCGATCCGCGAGTTGCCCCGGGCACGGTCGTTGTATACCAGCAGCAATTCCAGGCCCATGTACTGGTTGATCAGTTGGTGCAGGTCCTGCAGGTCTGCGCTTTCAAGGGACTGGTGGAAGCTCTGCACCAATAATTGCGGGCCGTAGCGATCGATGGTCAGGCCACCGGCACCTTCCTGGCTGCCGTGGAACAGCCGATAGCAGTCCGTACCTTGGGCGTGCAGCGTATTGAGGAGGTCTTGGCGATAATCGAGGGCGGCGCGCAGCGCCTGATTCAAGGGAGTCATGAAGCGCGCCTTGCTAGCGGGTAAATGAGGGCAATATGGGCGCGGAGTTTAACAGCTATGGGCCGCCACCTACATCAACCCCATCCGCCGATGGGCGCGCTGCACCGAACCATTGCGCATCGCCCAGCGTAGCAGTGGCGCACTGCGCCTGACCCCGGCGCGGATCATCTGGCGTTGCAGTGGGCTCTGGTATTGGTCGAGCATTGCGCTTGCCCAGTCGGGCAGCAGGTCGATCCCGGCCTGCATCATCAGGCTGCCGAAGGGTTTGGCCAACGTACTGGGGGCAGGGGCATTGAGCAGCAGGCGCAGCACCTCGCGGCTGCGTTCGTCGCACCGCAGTTGCGGGCGGATGCGCGCCAGGTAATCCGAAATTTCCTGGCGTGAACGCGGCACACGCCGAGCGCCCAGGCGTTCGGCGACCAAGGCAATTTCGCTGTAGTAGCGATCCTGGTCCCGACCCGAAAGCTGTGGGTTGCGATAACGCAGGTAAGCAGCGAGAAAGTTGCTGACCTCGGCCACATGCACCCAGGTCAGCAGCTCTGGATCGCTGGCCGCATAAGGTCGCCCATCCGGTGCATGGCCGACCACCTGAAGGTGAATCGTGCGTACTTTTTCGATTAACCACTCAGCGTCCTTGCGCGAGCCGAAGGTGGTGCCGGAAATGAACTGCGAGGTACGCCGCAAGCGCCCGAGCATGTCCTGGCGGAAATTCGAATGGTCCCACACGCCGGCCAGGGCCAATGGGTGCAAGGCTTGCAGCATCAAGGCACTGATGCCACCGATAAGCATGCTGCTGAAGTCGCCATGCACTTGCCAACAGGCTGAGTGCGGCCCGAACAAACCCGGGTCGCCCTTGGGGTTTTCCAGGTCCAGTTGGCCCAGTGACAAGCCGGTCAGGCTCATCAACTGGGTTTCGATACGACTGCGGATAAATTCCATGGTGACTGGGATGTTCCTATCGGTTCAGGCGTTTGTCGATCAAGCCGTCTACGACGCTCGGGTCGGCCAGGGTCGAGGTATCTCCCAGGCTGTCCAGTTCGTTGCAGGCGATCTTGCGCAAGATGCGCCGCATGATCTTGCCGGAGCGGGTTTTCGGCAGGGCAGGCGCCCATTGGATCAGTTCCGGCTTGGCAAAGCTGCCGATTTCCTTGCTGACCAGATCCAGCAGGTGCTTTTTCAGCGCATCGCTGGGCTCGACGCCATTCATTGGCGTTACAAAGGCATAGATACCCTGGCCCTTGACGTCGTGGGGGTAGCCGACCACAGCGGCTTCGGCGACCTGGTCATGCAGCACCAGGGCGCTTTCCACCTCGGCGGTGCCGATGCGATGGCCCGAGACGTTGATCACATCGTCGATCCGCCCGGTGATCCAGTAGTCGCCGTCCTCATCGCGGCGCGCACCGTCCCCCGTGAAGTAATAACCGGGATAGGGTTTGAAGTAGGTGTCGATCATGCGCTGCGGGTCGCCGTAGACGCTGCGAATCTGCCCCGGCCAGCTTGATTTGATGGCGAGCACACCACTGCCGGCGCCGCTGATTTCCTTGCCTTGCTCATCGAGCAGCACCGGCTGCACGCCGAACATCGGTTGGGTGGCGCAGCCGGGTTTGATGCGCTGGGCGCTGACCAGCGGGCTGAGCATGATGCCGCCGGTTTCGGTCTGCCACCAGGTATCAACGATGGGGCAGCGCTGTTCGCCGACCGCGTTGAAGTACCAATCCCAGGCTTCCGGGTTGATTGGCTCGCCAACGCTGCCGAGCAGGCGCAGGCTGGCGCGGGAGGTGCTCTCCAATGGGCCGTGGCCTTCACGCATCAGGGCACGTAACGCGGTGGGCGCGGTGTAGAAAATATTCACTTGGTGCTTGTCGATCACCTGCCAGAAGCGCGAGCTGTCCGGGTAACTGGGTACGCCTTCGAACATCAGCGAGGTGGCGCCATTGGCCAGCGGGCCGTAGACGATGTAACTGTGGCCAGTGACCCAGCCTACATCGGCGGTGCACCAGAACACTTCGCCCTCTTGGTAATCGAGCACGTACTTGAAGGTTATCGCCGCTTGCAGCAGGTAGCCGCCAGTGGTGTGCAGCACGCCCTTGGGTTTGCCCGTGCTGCCGGATGTATAGAGGATGAACAGTGGGTCTTCGGCGTCCATCGGTTCAGGCGGGCAGTTGTCGCTGGCGGCTTCCAGCGCGGCTTGATACTTGAGGTCGCGGCCCTCGTTCCAGTTCACGCTTGCCCCCGTGCGTTCTACCACCAGCACCGTACTGACGTTCGGGCAACTGGCCAGGGCTTTGTCGACATTCTGTTTCAATGCCACTGGCTTGCCACCACGCACGCCCTCGTCGGCGGTGATCACGGTGCGGCAATCGGCGTCGAGAATACGATCACGCAGGGCGTCAGGGGAAAAACCGCCAAACACCACCGAGTGCACCGCACCAATTCGCGTACAGGCCAGCATGGCGTAGGCCGCTTCCGGGATCATTGGCATGTAGATGCAAACCCGGTCGCCTTTTTTCACGCCACGGCTTTTCAAGACGTTGGCCAGGCGGCTGACGTTTTCATGAAGCTGGCGGTAGGTGATTTTGCTGGATTTTGTCGGATCGTCGCCCTCCCAAATGAAGGCTGGCTGATCGGCACGTTGCGCCAGGTGACGGTCGATGCAGTTGTAGCTGACGTTCAACTGGCCACCGGCAAACCATTGGGCAGCGCCGGTCTTGATGTCTGACTGCTGGACGGTGTGCCACGGCGTTATCCAGTCTAGAAAGCCCTTGGCCTGTTCGGCCCAGAAGGTGTCCGGCTGTTCGATGGATTGGCGATAGAGGCGCTGGTAGTCGTCTTGACTGAGTTGCGCAGCCCGGCGGACGGCATCGGCGGTGGGGAACGTGCTGATATCGAACATGAGCGATCCTTATTCTTGTTTTTGCGACAAGCAATAAAGATGCACCCTGTGGCGGGAGGGTTCAAGGCCAACGTCCAAACGGACGTTGGCCTCCAAACCTGCTTCAGCCGCGGTGACGACCGCGGAAGTAGTTGATCAGGCCTTGGGTCGAGGCATCGTCTGCCAGGGTTTCTTCGGCGCCGGTCAGGCGGTTGTACACGCCTTTGCCCAGCTCCTTGCCCAGCTCCACGCCCCATTGGTCGAAGGCGTTGATGCCCCAGACAACGCTCTGCACGAACACCTTGTGCTCATACATCGCCACCAGCGCGCCGAGGCGACGCGGGCTGATGCGCTCGACCACGATGGTGTTGCTCGGACGGTTGCCCGGGATCACCTTGTGGGGTGCCAGCTTCTGTACTTCAGCTTCCGGCAGGCCTTTTTCACGCAGCTCGGCTTCGGCTTCGCTGCGGGTCTTGCCAAGCATCAGTGCCTGGCTCTGGGACAGGCAGTTGGCGTACAGCCACTGATGGTGGTCGGACACCGGGTTGAAGCTGACGATCGGCACAATGAAGTCAGCCGGGATCAGTTGGGTCCCTTGGTGCAGCAACTGGTGGTAAGCGTGCTGCCCGTTGCAGCCTACGCCGCCCCAGATCACCGGGCCGGTATCGGTGGACACCGGCGTGCCATCTTGGCGCACGCTCTTGCCGTTGGATTCCATGTCCAGTTGTTGCAAGTGCTTGGTGATGTTGCGCAGGTAATGGTCGTACGGCAGGATCGCATGGCTCTGCGCACCCCAGAAGTTGCCGTACCACACGCCCAGCAAGCCTAGCAGTACGGGCATGTTGGCTTCGAACGGTGCGTTCTGGAAATGCTGGTCCATGGTATAGGCACCGGACAGCAGTTCCTTGAAGTTGGACATGCCGATGGCCAGGGCAATTGGCAAGCCGATGGCGGACCACAGCGAGTAACGCCCGCCTACCCAGTCCCACATCGGGAAGATGTTCTCTTCGCGGATGCCGAAGGCCACGGCCGCGGCGTTGTTGCTCGAGACCGCGATGAAGTGGCGATACAGCTCGGCTTCCGAGCCACCCTGGGCCAGGTACCAGGCACGTGCGGCCTGGGCGTTCTTCAGGGTTTCAAGGGTATTGAAGGATTTGGACGAGACGATGAACAACGTGGTCTCGGCACGCAGCTTCATGGTCAGCTCGTGGAACTCGCTGCCGTCGATATTTGCCAGGTAGTGGCAGCGCACGCCTTTGTGGGCGTAGGACAGCAGGGCTTCGGAGACCAGTTCCGGGCCGAGGAACGAGCCACCGATACCGATGTTCACCACGTCGGTGATCGGCTTCTCGGTGTAGCCACGCCACAGGCCGTCGTGGATGCGCCCGACCAGGTCAGTGATCTGGTTGAGCACCTTGTGCACGTCCGGCATGATGTTCACGCCATTGACCGACAGCTTGTCACCCACTGGGCGGCGCAGCGCGGTGTGCAGCGCTGGGCGGCCTTCGGAGGAGTTGACCGGCTCACCGGCGTACAGCGCGTCGATCGCGCCTTTAAGATTTACTTCATTGGCCAGGTCCACCAGCAGGTCGCGGGTTTCACGGGTGATCAGGTTTTTCGAGTAATCGAGGAAAAGTCCGCAGCTGCTCAAGGTGAACTGGGAAAAACGCTGAGGATCGGCATTGAACGCCTCGCGCATGCTGAAATCCTGCATGGCTTGGCGATGTTGGGTAAGCGCTTGCCAGGCGGGCAGCGCGGTAACGTCATGAGGGGTGCGGTAGTACGCCATCGCTGCGGGTTTCCTTTTTATTACGGGGACTGCCTTTAGGACACTTCAAAGCCCGGAACATCCAGTCTTATCTCAAGGACTGGGTTCCAGACAGCGCTAACCATAGCGCAGGGCAATTACATTAAACCTAGCGTGTCGATATGTCTTGGCTTTGTCGGTGCCGTGGCCGGTACTTTTTTATACCGGCACAGCTATCGGGGCAACAGGTTGGGAGTAAAGAGGGCTCAGGCGAGGTTCAGGTGCAGGTTATCAATGAGACGTGTCGCCCCCAGATAAGCCGCAACCAGTATCACGACATCACGATCTTCAGCCGTAGCCGGACGCAGATGCACGCCTTGGCGTACTTCCAGGTAATCCATGCGCAACCCGGCGGCTTCAATGCGCTGGATCTGCTCGGCACGCAGCTTGGCGAAATCATGGTCACCGCCTTTGATGGCAGTGGCGATCTGGCTGAGGGCGCGGTACAGCACAGGCGCTACAGCGCGTTGCTCCTCGGTGAGATAGCCGTTGCGCGATGACAGCGCGAGGCCGTCCTCTGCGCGTACGGTGGGCTCACCGATGATCTGGATCGGCATGTTCAGGTCATGAACCATGGCGCGAATCACCGCCAGTTGCTGGTAATCCTTCTGACCAAATACGGCCATGTCCGGCTGGACCATGTTGAACAACTTGCTGACCACGGTGGCCACGCCCTCGAAGTGCCCTGGGCGGCTGGCGCCGCACAAACCTTCGGACAGTTGTGGAACGCTGACGCGGGTCTGGCCCGTCATGCCGCCTGGGTACATTTCCTCGACGGTGGGCGCGAACAGCAGGTTACAGCCGGCTTGCAAGAGCCTTTCCTGATCGGCGGCCAGCGTGCGAGGGTACTTGTCCAAGTCTTCGCCGGCACCGAATTGCAGCGGGTTGACGAAAATACTCGCCACCACGAAATCCGCTTGCTGCGCAGCCTTGGTGACCAGGGTGGCATGGCCGCTGTGCAGATTGCCCATGGTGGGCACGAAACCGATGCGTTTGCCGGCGCTGCGGGCGTGGGTCACGGCGGCCCGTAGTTCGCGGACGGTTTTAACGGTGTTCATGCAGAGAATCCGTGTTCGATGCCCGGGAAAGTGACGGCTTTGACTTCACTGACGTAGGCACCCAGCGCTGCATGGATGCTGTCTTGGCCGGCCATGAAGTTTTTAACGAACTTGGGTACGTGGCCGGTCATCGACAGGCCGAGCATGTCGTGCAGTACCAGTACCTGACCATCGGTGGCGGAACCTGCGCCAATGCCGATCACCGGCACTTTGACGGCCTGGGTGATTTCTGCGGCCAGTTCGCTCGGTACGCACTCCAGCACAATCATCGCGGCACCGGCTTGTTCCAGGGCGATAGCATCGGCGCGCATCTGGCGGGCCTGTGCTTCATTGCGGCCCTGTACCTTGTAACCGCCGAGGATGTTCACCGACTGTGGCGTCAGGCCCATATGCGCACACACCGGTACGCCACGTTCGGCCAGCAGTCGGATCGACTCGGCCAGCCACACGGCACCTTCGACTTTGATCATGTGCGCGCCGGCTTGCATCAGCTTGCCGGCGTTCTGGAAGGTTTGCTCAAGCGTGGCGTAACCCATGAACGGCAGGTCGGCGATGATCAAGGCGCCGTCGTTGCCACGCTTGACGCTGGCGGTGTGGTAGGCAAGTTCATCCGTGGTCACGGGCAGCGTGCTGTCATTCCCTTGAAGAACCATGCCCAGGGAGTCGCCCACTAGCAATACCTCTACCCCAGCCTGGCAGCAGGCGTTGGCGAAAGTAGCGTCATAGCAAGTCAGCATGGTGATTTTTTCACCTTTGAGCTTGAGGCTCTGCAAGGTGGTCAGGGTAATGTCTGGCATGAAAAGGGTCCTCGTTCAGGCGCTTGGAAACAGCGAGTAACGCGCGTGAGTCTTCGTTTATACAGGCGCACTGTCTTGGAAGCAGTGCTTATAAGGCCTGGATTGCGCCCTTTAGCGCCGGGTTGGCGGCAGCGGGACGCCTATAGTCGTGAGGAGGACACGGGAAGTCAATTGGATGTGTTACCGCATTGTTACGATGGCGGTGTTACCGCTGTTACTGACGCGATTGTAGGCGCGAGATTGCTCGCGAAAAACTAATAGCCACCGGATTTAATCAGGCTGTGCGCGTTATCGTTGACGATTTTCGCGAGCAAGCTCGCTCCTACAGAGGTAAGCGTTCCAAGCCGACGAATGGGCAGGCAGTGAGCAGGTCGCTCAAGCGGCGTCCGTCAGGCAGTTGCAGGGTACCTGGAGCCAACTCCGCCAGCGGGTACAACACAAACGCCCGCACGTGCATCTGGTAGTGCGGCACCTTGAGGCGTGGCTCGTCGATCAAACGATCGCCGAACAGCAGGATGTCCAAGTCCAGCGTGCGTGGGCCCCAACGCTCAAGGCGTTCGCGGCCCTGGTCATTCTCGATGGCTTGCAGTGCATCGAGCAGGTCCAGTGGCGCGAGATCGCTATCCAGGGCCGCAACCGCGTTGGTGTAGCGCGGTTGGCCCGGGAGTAAGGAGTCGCTTTGGTAGAAAGCGGACACACCGGCGAGCTGGGTGCCAGGCAATTTCGCCAGGGCCTCCACCGCGCTGCGCAGTTGCTGTTGCGGAGCAGCCAGGTTGCTGCCCATGCCGATGTAGATACGCTCCACGTTTATTCGCCCGCGGCGCCCGAAGCATCGGCACTGCTGCGTTTACGCTTGCTGGAGCTGCGGCGACGCTTTTTCGGCCCCTCACCAGCACTATCGCCTTTACTGCCCAGCTCGCGAATCATTTCGCGGCGCTGGCTGTCATTGGCGTCCTGGTAGTCGGTCCACCATTCACCCAGGCCATCGGTCTGTTCGCCGGCGCTTTCACGCAGCAGCAGGAAGTCGTAGCCGGCACGGAAGCGCGGGTTGTCCAGCAGCAGGTCGGCGCGTTTGCCGCTGCGGCGTGGCAGGCGCTCTTGCATGTCCCAGATCTCGCGGATCGGCATGGTGAAGCGTTTCGGGATGGCGATGCGTTGGCACTGCTCTGCGATCAGTTCGTGAGCGGCTTCCTGCATGGCCGGGATAGGCGGCATGCCACGGTCCTGCAGGCGCAGCACGCGCTTGGGCAGGGCTGGCCACAACAGGGCGGCAAACAGGAAAGCCGGGGTCACCGGTTTGTTCTGCTTGATGCGCAGGTCGGTGCTGACCAACGCTTCGCTGATCAGCGTATGGGTGTACGTCGGGTTGTATTCCAGGGCTTCGGCACTGGCCGGGAACAATGGATCGAACAACTGCAGGTCGACAAGCATTTCGAAGGTGTCGGCGGCATAGCCCGAGAGGAACAGCTTGAGCACTTCTTCGAAAAGGCGTGCCGAGGGAATTTCCCGCAGCATCGGTGCCAGCTCGCGAATCGGCGCAGCGGTGTGCTTCTCGATGCCGAAGTTGAGCTTGGCCGCGAACCGCACGGCGCGCAGCATGCGCACCGGGTCTTCCTGGTAGCGCTGCGTCGGGTCGCCGATCAGGCGGATCAGGTTATTGCGAATGTCGTGTACGCCATTGGCGTAATCGAGGATGCGCTCGCTGACCGGGTCGTAATACAGGGCATTGATGGTGAAGTCGCGGCGTTGCGCGTCCTCCTCCAGGGTGCCGTAGACGTTATCGCGCAGGATGCGCCCGCTCTCGTTGCGGGAAGACTGGTTGGTGTCTTCCTCTTCGTCGTTTTGCGGGTGACCGGCGCGGAAGGTCGCGACCTCGATGATTTCGCGACCAAAGTGAATGTGCACCAACTTGAAGCGCCGGCCGATGATACGTGCGTTACGGAACTCGGCGCGCACTTGTTCAGGCGTGGCGCTGGTGGCGACGTCGAAATCCTTGGGGGTTATGTTGAGCAGCATGTCACGTACGCAGCCACCCACCAGATAAGCCTGGTAGCCGGCGTTCTGCAAACGCTCGACGATGTTCACTGCATAACGGCTGAACTGAGCGCGTTGCAGCGAATGCTGGCTGCTATTGAGCACTTCAGGCGTGCTGCGTTTGTGTTGCGTTCGACGCAAGGGAGAACGGAATGACTGGAACAACTTCTTCAGCATGGGATGCACTGTTTGAAGGAATGTTCGGCCATAACGAAGAATGACCGCATGATGGGCCGGGATTCTAGCATTTAGTCAGGGGATGGTGTAGGAACAAGCTACAGGCATTGCGCCATAAGCCTCTGAACGTCAAATGCCGGAAACTACAAGGGGAGCCGAAGCTCCCCCAGAAGTAGTTGCGTGCTCTATTTTTATTATTGATGTCGGGCTTCTTGTTTTTGTTGATCGCCCTCGCCATGAAGCTTCACCTTCATGACACTCCCAATCGGGAGTCAAGAGCAAACGGATTGCTTTGGTCGCTGTGTTGCTGATCTACGATCCAACCAGTTCAGGCTCTGCCTTAGGGCAGTTTTTGTTGTTCTCGGCCTGGTTGCGGGGCAAGCCCCAAATGCAACGCCTCTCCAAAAGAATCAGTTAGCTGCGCCTCCGCCGTGTTGTTTTTGTTATGCGTGAGTCGATTCGTCTTATTTTTATTGTCTTGTACAAAGCTTGTTATTGTTTTTGTACTAAGCATATAGCAGGGTGCGTGCCAACTTTTGTGCCGGCCAGCAAAACCAGGGGGTAGAGGCGGTTTTGCAGTTTTTGGAGCCGAAAAAAAGCCGGGGCTTCGTTACCGTAAGCCCCGGCTTTTGTTACGTGAAAAGTCAGCGGTAACAGTTTTTTCACATCAGCGGGTGTTACCTGTGGGCGCGCGCGCTCAGCTTTCGCTGGCGACCCCGGTCTTGCGCCGTGGAATGCCCAGTCGCTGGCGACGCTCCCACAGACACTTGCGGCTCACGCCCAGCTTGCGTGCCAGCTCGGTCTCGGTCATATGGTCCTGATGCTCAAGGACGAAATGCTGGAAGTAGTCTTCCAGTGACAAATCTTCCGTCGGTTCATGGCTGGTATTGCTACCGCCGCCCTGTTGTGGGGCCAGGCCGATGAAATCGTCGTCTTCCAGGTCGCTGAGTTCGATATCGATACCTAGCAACTCAGCGGAAATTTCCGGGCTCTCCGACAGAATCACCGCACGCTCTACGGCGTTCTCCAGCTCCCGCACGTTACCCGGCCACGAGTAATGCCGGATTGCCTGCTCGGCGTCAGCGGCAAACTTCAGGTCGGTACGGTTGATGCGGGCACTCTGGCGCAACAGGAACGCACTGGCGATCTCGTTGACGTCGGCACCGCGCTCGCGCAGGGCTGGCAACTTGAGGGCGATCACGTGCAAGCGGTAATACAAGTCTTCACGGAACTGGCCGATCTTGGCCAGGCTCTTGAGGTCACGGTGCGTCGCAGCAATCAGTCGTACATCGACCTTTTGCGATTGCACCGAACCGACGCGGCGAATCTCGCCTTCCTGCAGCACGCGCAGCAAACGCGCCTGGGCTTCCAGGGGCAACTCGCCGATCTCATCGAGGAACAAGGTGCCGCCGTCAGCCGCTTCCACCAACCCCGCACGCCCGGCGCTGGCGCCAGTGAACGCGCCCTTCTCGTGGCCGAACAGTTCGGACTCGATCAGGGATTCCGGGATCGCCGCGCAGTTCACCGAGATCATCGGCGCCTTGGCACGTTTGGACAGGTTGTGCAGGGCGCGGGCCACTAATTCCTTGCCGGTTCCCGATTCGCCCTGGATCAATACATTGGAGTCGGTCGGCGCCACCTTGCGAATCTTGCTGTACAGGTCCTGCATCGGCGGGCAGGAGCCGATAATGCCGATTTCACCGTTACTGTTGTCGACACCTGGCTTCTCGCTACCAATGGTCTTGCCGGCGGGACGCTGTTCGGCAGGCGCGCTGCTGGCCGACTGACGGTCACGCAGGATGCGCGCCACGGCCTGGAGCATCTCATCGTGGTCGAAAGGCTTGGCGATGTAGTCCACCGCGCCCATCTTCATCGAGTCCACCGCCGAGCGCAGGCTGGCGTAGCTGGTCATGATCAGCACCGGAGTGCCTTGGCCCAGCTTGATCAGCTCGGTGCCCGGGGCTCCCGGCAGGCGCAGGTCGCTGACAATCAGGTCGAACGTGGGAATGCTGAATCGCTCTTGGGCTTCCTGCACCGAGCCGGCTTCGCTGACCTGGTACTGATTACGTTCAAGCAGGCGACGCAAGGCAGAGCGGATAATGGTTTCGTCTTCGACGATCAAAATGTGCGGCATTGATTCAATTCTCTCGACGGTCTCAGTTCACAGCGGACGTCGCTTCGACATGACGCGGCAAGGTCACCCGGATACGGGTGCCGCGTTGGCTTTCGGTGTCAGCCGGGCTGTCGATGGTGATTTGTCCATAATGCTCTTCAACGATGGAATAGACCAGTGCAAGGCCCAGACCGGTACCTTCACCGGGGTCCTTGGTGGTGAAGAAAGGTTCGAACAGTCGATCCATGATGTTCTGTGGAATGCCGCTGCCTTCGTCTTCCACGATCAGGTCGACCGTATGCTCGAAAGCCTCGCTCTTGACGCGTACAGCACTGCCGGCCGGGGACGCGTCGCGTGCGTTGGACAGCAGGTTGATCAGCACTTGGGCCAGGCGTTGCGAGTCGCCATCAACCCAATGTTCCGGATCACACAGATTGAAGAACTGTACTTCGAAATTGCGCCGGTTCAAGGCCAGCAGCCCAATGGCATCCTGCGCTACCTCGGCGAGGCACACCGCCTCGTCCTGATTCTGATGCGCGCCGGAGTGGGCGAAGCTCATCAGTGACTGCACGATGCGTGAGACACGCTTGGTTTGCTCGAGGATTTGTCCGCTGATTTCGGTGATTTCACCATCTTCTTCGCGCTCTTCTCGCAGGTTCTGCGCCAGGCAGGCGATACCGGTGATCGGGTTGCCAATTTCATGGGCCACGCCCGCCGCCAGGCGGCCGATACTGGCCAGTCGCTCGGAGTGCACCAGCTTGTCTTCGAGCATTTGCGTGTCGGTCAGGTCTTCCACCAGCAGCACCAGGCCGCTGTTACCGGGCGCCAGCGGTTCATCGATGGCGGCCTTGTGCAGGTTGAGCCAGCGGGTCTGGCCGTCGAGGGCCAGGTGCTGCTTGTGCAAGTGCTCGTCGGGCAAATTGATAAAACCCTGGAGCAGTTCTTTCCACGGATCGCCCAGGGTATTGAGGCGCGAGCCCACCACCCGTTGCGCGGCGATGCCGGTGAGTTCTTCCATGGCCTTGTTCCACATCAGGATTTCCTGATCCTTGGCCAGGGAACAGACGCCCATCGGCAGCTCTTGCAGGGTCTGGCGATGGTAACGGCGCAGGGCGTCGAGTTCGGCGGCCAGGCCGGTGAGGCGAGAGTGGTAATCCTCCAGCCGGCTTTCGATGAAATGGATGTCTTCGGTGACGTAGTTTTCGCCGCCCGCCTTGTAGGGCAGGAAGGTTTCCACCATGTCCTGGGACACGCTGGGGCCCATCAGCCCGGAGAGGTTGGCTTCGATGCGGTCGCGCAGACGGCGCAGGGCATAGGGGCGGCGCTCGTCAAATGGCAGATAGAGGTCACGCAGCGCTTGTTCGACTTCCTTTTGCGCCGCCTTCGCGCCCAGGGGCTTGGCCAACTGCGTGGCGAATTCCTGGGGCGAGGCCGCATGCAGCTCTCGGCGTTGCGGGCGGCGCACATTGTCGACTGCGCAGGCTTCGGCAGCGCTGGTTTCTTCGGGACTGGCGTTGGTGAACAGTGAGATCAGGGTGAACATCAGCACGTTGGCGGCCAGCGAGGCAATGGCTGCCATGTGCCAACTGGTGTCATCCAGCACGTAGATCATGTTCAGCAATGGGATGTAGAAGCCCTGCAAATTGCCGACCAGCGGTAGCAGCATGGTGACTACCCACACCATAATCCCCGCCAGTAGCCCGGCAATAAAGCCACGGCGATTGGCAGTCGGCCAGTACAGCACCGACAACACCCCCGGCAGGAACTGCAAGGTGGCGACAAACGCGACGATGCCGAGGTTGGCCAGGTCTTGGCCGGCGCCGAGCAGCAGGTAGAACCCGTAGCCGGCCATGATGATCGCGATGATCAGCGCACGGCGGGTCCATTTCAGCCAGCGGTAGATATTGCCTTCGGCCGGCGGCTGGTACAGCGGCAATACCAAGTGGTTGAGTGCCATGCCCGAGAGCGCCAGCGTCGTGACAATGATCAACCCGCTGGCTGCCGACAAACCGCCGACATACGCCAGCAGCGCCAGGGCCGGGCTGTTGGCGGCGATGCCGATGCCGAGCGTGAAGTACTCCGGGTTGGTGGTGGCCCCCAGTTTCAGGCCGGCCCACAGGATCAGCGGCACCGCCAGGCTCATCAGCAACAGGAACAGCGGCAAGCCCCAGCTGGCACTGACCAGCGAGCGTGGGTTGAGATTTTCGGTAAAGGTCATGTGGTACATGTGCGGCATCACGATCGCCGAAGCGAAGAACACCAGCAGCAGCGTACGCCACGGGCCTTCTTGCAACGGGGTGTGCAGGGCGGCGAGGGCAGTCTGGTTCTGCAGCAGCCACAGCTCCAGCTGTTGCGGGCCATCGAACACGCCGTAGAGCGCATAAAGGCCGACGCCGCCGATGGCGATCAGCTTGATCACGGACTCAAAGGCAATCGCGAACACCAGGCCTTCGTGTTTCTCACGGGTGGCGATATGACGCGAGCCGAAGAAAATCGTAAACA
The DNA here is from genome assembly GCF_016405635.1 of Pseudomonas sp. MF6755. NCBI lineage: Bacteria > Pseudomonadati > Pseudomonadota > Gammaproteobacteria > Pseudomonadales > Pseudomonadaceae > Pseudomonas > Pseudomonas sp. MF6755. The sequence goes on along the minus strand of NZ_JAEKDA010000025.1, from coordinate 20,284 downwards.
GGCTGATCAGTGCGCAGAAGGCCAGGGCGACGCGATGTTGCACGGGCTCGCGGGTCAGGATGCTGATGGAGTCGGCCACCGCCTGGATCTGCAGGGCCAACAACGGCAAAACGCCGATCAGCATGAAAATCGTGGTCAGCGCGCCGGCCCAAGTACTGCGGAAGCGAAAGGCAAACAGGTCCGCCAGGGACGAGAGCTGGTAGGTACGGGTGATTTTCAGGATCGGGTACAGCAACACCGGCGCTAGCAGGAATGCGCCGGACACGCCGAGGTAACTGGAGAGAAAGCCGTAGCCGTACTGATAGGCCAGGCCCACCGTACCGTAGAACGCCCAGGCACTGGCATACACGCCCAAGGACAAGGTGTAGGTCAGCGGATGGCGAATGATCGCCCGCGGAATCATTCCGCGCTCACTGATCCAGGCCACGCCGAACAACGCAGCCAGGTAGGCGGCGCTGATCAGCAGCATCTGGGTGAGGCTAAAGCTCATCGGCATCTTTTTGGCTCTGCAGGATGAAGGTCACGACGATCAGGATCAGCCACAGCAGATAAGGGCGGTACCAGGCGCCCGTGGCGTCGATCCACCAATCCATGATGGCGGGGGAAAACAGGTAGATCCCGACGACCAGCAGCAGGACCAATCGATAGATGTACATGTTGGCCTCTGATTAAAAATCTGCGGCGATGGTAACGGATGGCTGACAACCTGCAAGCGCCTTCAACGCAATTGCGCTTCGGCCAGCGTCAGTGTGCGCGGGATGCGGGTGGCGTCCCAGTGTGCAATGCCCCAATCCAGCAGTTCCCGTGGGCTGGCGTGAAGCAGTTCGTCGCCGGGCTGTTGGCCGAGGGCGCGCAGTGCCCGGTGCAGCAAAGGTGTGGCCTGGTCCGCTGCCAACGGTGGCGAACGGTAGGATTTACCCAGCTTGTTGCCGTCCGGCTGCACGATCAGCGGCACGTGCAGGTAACGTGGCTGGCGCAGGCCGAGCAGTTCTTGCAGGTACAGCTGGCGCGGCGTGGAGTCCAGCAGGTCGGCGCCGCGCACGATATCGGTAACCCCTTGCCAGGCGTCGTCGAGGACCACGGCCAGTTGGTAGGCGTAGAGGCCGTCGCGGCGCCGGATGATGAAGTCACCGCCATCGCGTCCCAGATGCTGTCGGAACTCGCCTTGTACGCGGTCGGTAAAGTGATATTCCAGCTCGGGTACACGCAGGCGGATGGCAGCATCTTGCTGATCGTGGCCGGCATTGCGGCATAAACCTGGGTAGATCCCGTTGTAAGGCTCCAGTTGCTTGCGCGAGCACGTGCAGGCGTAGGCCAGGCCGTGGTTGAACAGGTCATTCAGGACTTTGGTGTAGGCGTCATGCCGCTCGCTCTGTCGGACCAGTTCACCATCCCATTCAAAACCATAGCGTTCCAAGGCATGCAGGATTGCCGCCTGCGCGCCGGGCTCTTCACGGGGAGGGTCGAGGTCTTCCATGCGCATCAGCCAGCGGCCGTGGTGGGCGCGAGCATCAAGGTAGGAGGCGAGGGCGGCGACCAGGGAACCGAAGTGCAAATGGCCGCTGGGCGTGGGGGCGAAACGCCCGATATAGGTAGAGGCTGTCATGGGCCGGATACTACTGCAAAACCGGTAAACGCCAGAAACAAAAATGGGGCGTTTGCACGCCCCATTCGTTCAGTTCGGCAGGGTTACTTGCCGACCTGTTTTTCCTTGATTTCAGCCAAGGTCTTGCAGTCTACGCACAGGTCCGCGGTTGGGCGGGCTTCCAGGCGACGAATACCGATCTCGACGCCGCAGGATTCGCACCAGCCATACTCTTCGTCTTCGATCAGTTGCAGGGTCTTGTCGATCTTCTTGATCAGCTTGCGTTCGCGATCACGGGCGCGCAGTTCAAGGGCGAATTCCTCTTCCTGGCTGGCACGGTCTGCCGGGTCCGGGAAGTTGGCTGCCTCGTCCTTCATATGGTCAACCGTGCGGTCGACTTCCTGCATCAAGTCCTGCTTCCACTGCTTCAGGATTTTGGAGAAGTGCTCGCGCATGGGCTTGCCCATGTATTCCTCACCCTTCGATTCAACGTAGGGTTGGAAGCCGCTGATGCTCTGTTGCTTTGCTTGGGTGGACATGAATAGACCGCCTCTCACTCTTCTAATCCATTGCGCAGGATTGCAACGTCACCGACACCTGCCGGCCCTGCGGCTGCAAGCGGGCGAACTTACCAGATAGATTCAGGGTGCGCCACTCCCGGTTGTCGAGGTCCACGGCAAAGGGGTTGCAAACCGCAGCAGCCCGCCATGACTGGGTATGTATCGTCTCGAATGTTGATTTTAGTCGTTTTGCAAGCGCTTGCCGGGCTCATCTTGGATGGCCGAGCAGGCAATAGAGCATGTTTTACCGCGAGGGTTCGGTAGAATCCTGATTTTGTCCTCACCGTTAAGGAAGGCTAATGGCTCAGCCCTACAGTGCGCGCAGTCGCGCCATCGAACCATTTCATGTCATGGCGTTACTGGCACGGGCCAATGAGCTGCAAGCTGCCGGCCACGACGTGATCCACTTGGAAATCGGCGAGCCGGACTTCACCACGGCCGAACCGATCATCCAGGCCGGCCAGGCCGCGCTGGCCAACGGCAAGACCCGCTATACCGCCGCCCGAGGGTTGCCCGAACTGCGCGAGGCGATCAGTGGCTTTTACCAACAGCGCTATGGCCTCAGCGTCGATCCTGAGCGCATTCTGATCACTCCCGGCGGGTCCGGTGCGTTGCTATTGGCTAGCAGCTTATTGGTCGATCCCGGCAAGCACTGGCTGTTGGCGGATCCCGGCTATCCCTGTAATCGACATTTTCTGCGACTGGTAGAAGGAGCCGCTCAGTTGGTGCCCGTGGGGCCGGAAGTGCGCTACCAGTTGACCGCGGATCTAGTCGCCAGGCATTGGGACCAAGACAGTGTGGGCGCGTTGGTCGCGTCCCCGGCCAACCCTACAGGCACCATCCTGACGCGGGACGAACTGGCAGGGTTGTCCAGTGCAATCAAGGCGCGGAACGGTCACCTGGTGGTGGATGAGATCTATCACGGCCTTACGTACGGCACCGACGCCGCCAGCGTGCTGGAAGTCGACGATGACGCCTTTGTGCTGAATAGTTTTTCGAAGTATTTCGGCATGACCGGCTGGCGCCTGGGCTGGTTGGTCGCGCCTCCCGCTGCGGTCGGGGACTTGGAAAAGTTGGCGCAAAACCTCTACATCAGCGCGCCGAGCATGGCTCAGTACGCGGCGTTGGCCTGTTTCACCCCGCAGACCCTGAGCATTCTTGAAGAGCGCCGTGCCGAATTCGGTCGCCGTCGTGACTTCCTGCTGCCAGCTTTGCGCGAGCTGGGATTTGGCATCGCCGTAGAGCCGGAAGGAGCGTTCTACTTGTACGCCGATATCAGCGCGTTCGGCGGTGATGCCTTCGCGTTTTGCCGTCATTTCCTCGAGACAGAACACGTGGCCTTTACTCCTGGATTAGATTTCGGTCGTTATCAAGCCGGCCACCATGTGCGTTTTGCCTACACGCAAAACCTCGATCGGCTACAAGAGGCGGTGGAACGGATCGCCCGTGGCTTGCGGAGCTGGCAAGGCTGATGCGCTTTAATCCTCCCCTCGAAGAAGGGCGGCTGATCCGCCGCTACAAACGTTTTCTCACCGATATCGAAACCGTTACCGGCGAGTTGCTCACTATTCATTGCCCGAACACCGGTTCGATGCTCAATTGCATGGTCGAAGGTGGCCAGGTCTGGTTCAGCCGTTCCACAGACCCCAAGCGCAAATTGCCGGGCACATGGGAGATTGCTGAAACGCCGCAGGGGCGGCTGGCATGCGTTAACACCGCGCGCGCCAATCAGTTGGTCGAAGAAGCGCTACTGGCCGGAGTGATCACTGAACTCAACGGCTTTACCGCGTTGAAGCGTGAAGTGCCTTACGGTCAGGAGAAGAGCCGCATCGATTTTCGCCTGGATTATCCGCAGGGCGCAGCGTTTGTCGAAGTCAAAAGCGTCACCCTGGGCTTTGATGGCACCTCGGTGGCGGCTTTCCCCGATGCGGTGACGCAGCGCGGTGCCAAGCACTTGCGCGAGTTGGCTCACCTGGCTCGTGACGGCGTGCGTGCGGTGCAGTTGTATTGCGTGAATCTGTCGGGGGTCGATGCGGTGCGCCCAGCCGTGGAAATCGATGCCGGTTACGCCGCTGCACTGCGCGAGGCCAAGGCCGTGGGTGTCGAAGTGCTGGCGTACGGGGTGAGGGTCACGCCCGAGGAGATTTACATCGAGCGTCGCCTCGAGGTTCTGCTGGACGACTAGAGTTCCACCCACAAGCCCTGTTCGTCTTCTCGACCGGGCAGGGCGGTGAGGCTTTGGCCGGCGCACGGGCCAGCGATGCACTCGCCGCTTTCGATCAGGAACAGCGCGCCGTGGGTGGCGCATTGGATCAGGCTGGCGCTGGCGTCGAGGAAGCGGTCGGGCTGCCATTCCAGGGGAATACCGCGATGGGGACAGCGGTTGAGATAGAAGTAGGCAATGCCGTCCCGGCGCACAACCAACAGCTTACGGCCATCGATATCAAAACCGCGGCTGCTGTTGGGAGCGAGGTCGCCTGAGGCGCAGAGAAACTTCATTTCAATCCTTAAGTGCCTTGACGTTCAAATGCAAACAATTATCAAATGCCTGCTTCGCCCGTCAGCTGACTGGGTGCTCAATACGATGCCTGGCAGGGATTATCTGTCACATCGATGAGTGCTTGAGTGGCCCTGCCCTAGGAAGGAAACCCTGTTATGCGCCTGAGTACCAGCGCTATTGCGCTTGTTGCCTCACTGCTGGTCAACCACGGGGCACAAGCCTCTGAACTGCCACAACGCTGGGTCAGTGCCGGAGGGGCGCTATCGGAATGGGTGACGGCGCTGGGCGGTGAATCGAAATTGGTCGGGGTGGATACCACCAGTCAGCATCCCGAGTCGCTCAAGGCGTTGCCGAGCATTGGCTATCAACGGCAGCTATCGGCCGAAGGCATTCTCAGCCTGCAACCGCAAATCCTCGTGGGCACCGAGGAAATGGGACCGCCGCCGGTGCTGGCGCAGATTCGCAGTGCTGGCGTGCAGGTGGATATGTTCTCGGCCCAGCCAGATCTGCCGACCTTGAAAGACAACCTCCACCACCTGGGGAAGTTGCTCGGCAGTGAAGCCAAGGCCAACGCCTTGTTCGTCGGATACGAGCAGGCGCTTGAGCAGCAGAAGAGCTGGGTGGCCAAGGCCCAGGCCACGCAAAAGACGCCGGGTGTGTTGCTGCTGCTGGGCCATGCCGGTGGCAAGCCGTTGATTGCAGGCAAGGGCACGGCCGCCGACTGGCTGTTGCAGCAGGCCGGCGGGCGTAATCTGGCCACGCATACCGGCTATAAACCGTTTTCAGTGGAGTCGCTGGCAGGGTTGAGCCCTGATGTGCTGGTATTTGCCGATCGCGCGCTGACCGGTGATGCGGCGCGGGCGGCATTGTTCAAGCAAAACCCGATCCTCGCGTCTACACCTGCGGCCAAGACCGGTCGAGTGTTTGAGCTCGATCCGACCTTACTGGTAGGTGGCCTGGGACCGCGCTTGCCACAAAGCCTGGCGAAGTTGTCTGCGGGGTTTTATCCGTCCCAGGCTAAGCCTGCTCCATGACCACTCTGGTTAAGCCGAAAGCACTGTTTATCGGGCTGTCGTTGTTGTGCGTATTGGCGATTTGGCTCTCATTGGCCTTGGGCCCGGTCAGCCTGCCGTTGTTGGACACGCTCAGGGCCGCTTTAAGGCTGATGGGGGTGCCGATCGAGGCGGCGGGGTTGGAACAGGCTGAGTTGATCCTGGGGCAGATTCGCCTGCCACGCACCTTGCTGGGGCTGGCGGTCGGTGGTGTCCTTGCGTTGTCGGGCGTGGCGATGCAGGGGCTGTTTCGCAACCCGCTGGCTGATCCCGGGTTGGTGGGGGTGTCCAGCGGCGCTGCGTTGGGGGCAGCGGTGGCGATTGTCGGCGGTTCTTTTTTGGGCGGGCTGCCGGATGCGTTTGGGCCGTACCTGTTGTCGCTGTGTGCATTTCTCGGTGGCTTGGGGGTGACGGCGCTGGTCTATCGGCTGGGGCGTCGCAATGGCCAGACCAATGTCGCGACGATGCTGCTCGCGGGTATTGCCCTTACGGCGCTGGCCAGTTCGGCGGTCGGGCTGTTTACCTATTTGGCCGATGACGCCACTTTGCGCACCCTGACGTTCTGGAACCTGGGCAGCCTGAATGGTGCGAGCTATTCGCGGTTGTGGCCCTTGCTGCTGGTAAGTGCAGGCGTGGCGCTATGGTTGCCGCGCCGGGCCAAGGCGCTGAATGCGCTGTTGTTGGGAGAGTCGGAGGCCAATCATCTGGGCATCGATGTAGAGGGGCTCAAGCGTGAGTTGGTGTTCTGCACGGCCTTAGGCGTTGGTGCGGCGGTGGCGGCGGCAGGGATGATTGGCTTTGTCGGCTTGGTGGTGCCGCACTTGGTACGGCTGCTGGCGGGGCCGGATCATCGGGTGTTGTTGCCTGCCTCGGTGCTGGCGGGGGCGAGCTTGCTGTTGTTTGCAGACCTGGTGGCGCGCCTGGCGTTGGCGCCGGCGGAACTACCGATTGGCATTGTCACTGCGTTTATCGGTGCGCCATTTTTCCTCTATTTGCTACTGCGGGGTCGCGCCTGATGCTGCGAGTTGAAGCGTTGCAGATACGGCGCGGGCGTAAAACCGTGCTGGCCGATGTCACCCTGGACCTATTGCCGGGCGAAGTACTGGGCGTGCTGGGGCCCAACGGTGCTGGCAAGAGTACCTTGCTGGGAGCGCTGTGCGGGGAATTGCAGCCTGATCAGGGCAAGGTGTGGCTGGATCAGCAAGAGTTGAAAAGCCTGGGTGGCGCACAGCGTGCCAAGCGCTTGGCCGTGTTACCGCAAAGCTCAACCCTGGATTTTGCTTTTCGTGTCGAAGAGGTGGTGGGCATGGGGCGTTTGCCTCATCAGACCGGGCGAGTACGCGACGACGAAATCATCAACGCGGCACTGCAGGCGGCGGATGTCGGTCATTTAAGTGGGCGCAGTTACCTGGCCTTGTCGGGTGGCGAGCGCCAACGTGTGCACCTGGCGCGTGTATTGGCGCAGTTGTGGCCGGGTGAGACGGGGCAGACGTTGTTGTTGGATGAGCCGACGTCGATGCTCGATCCGCTGCACCAGCACACAACCTTGCAAGCTATTCGAAGCTTTGCCGATAGAGGCGCTGCGGTGCTGGTCATCCTGCATGACTTGAACCTGGCGGCGCGGTACTGCGACCGGATCCTGTTGCTGGAAGACGGGCGCCCGCATGCCTTGGATACACCCTCAAAGGTCCTGCGACCTGAACCGCTCAAGGCCGTCTTTGGCTTGGATGTACTGGTACAGCCGCATCCGGAGCGTGGGCACCCGCTGATCATTGCGCGCTGAGGTCGGTTATCTGCGGGCAAAAAAAGACCCGGCAAGAGCCGGGTCAAATAACCGTGATTAGCCTGATGAGGAGATAATCTGAGAGTCCGAACCAATGGTCTTTCAGTTATCGGCTGATCTCGCGACCAGTTGTGATAATCATAACGATTCTCATTTGAGAGTCAACATTTGTTTTTGCACGCTCATCCAGTTTTCTCAAACGCTCGTTTGTATTGCCCATATACGGGGGGTTAAGCGCCAATCTAATTTTTATGACTCGCTGACATAGCCTCCAGCTGACGGTTCAGTGCTTCCTTGCGCTCCGTGGGAATGTCGTTCCAGTGCACATCCATCAGTGCGCCTTCAATGGCATACAGCAGGACTTTCGATGCTCGGAAGCCGCGAGTTCGCACAGCCCGGTAAGCATCGACCGCTCCCAGGCGACGCAAGTCGGACGCGCTGTGGATGCCCACCGCATGCAGCCACTGCGCTGACGTCTTGCCAAGGTTTTTCAGGTGTTGCAGCTCATCGTTCATCAAGCCTCCTTGCGACGGCCGAATGGTGCGGTGGGTATCGTGACCAGGCAGCCTGAAAATGAGTGTAGCGCTCAGTAGGAAAAGCGTGGTTCTTTGGTCTGAGACGGGCGAAAAGCTTATAAGAGTGAGGTGATGGCTTTAGTGACAGGCAGGCGGGAAACGCCCGGCACTCTTAGGGCTTAGCCGGGGTTCTGGGCGTGGGGTTACTTGGTACGGTAGCGCAGGCGAGTGCCGAAATTGACTGACATCAGAATCTCGTCAGCCGTGAGCTCGGGCGGGAAATAAGTCCCCGAAATCTGCGCATGGGCCAGGCTGGCGCCTTCCAGCGAGCAGTCGCGTAAATCCAGGCCGCGCAGGTCGGCGGAACGGAAATAGGCGTCGGTGAAGTCAACACCGGCGGCGTTCAGGTCGCGCAGGTCCAGCCCTCGGAAGTCGCCACCGCGCATGTCGATGGTGCCGTCTTCAGGGCGTTCCTGATTGAAGCCGCGAATGTCGTCCTTGTGCAGGAGTGCGTAGAGCGGGGTATCGAGAAGCTTGGGCTGACTCATGATCGCGACTCCTGTTGAAATTATGACGCCATTATAGTGCCACTATTGCTGGGTCGCGCGCTGAAGTGGGCGACACGACCAAGAAATATTTCTTACAACCCCGGCAAAGCCTGGCGAATATGCCCGACTAACGCATCGAGGGTCCCGCTTTCATTGGTCTCGACACGCTTGCTCAGCAGCAGTTCTTGCGCTGTCAGTGGGTCACGACTGGCTTGCTGCTCTTCGATAACGGTCAGTGTTGCGTCGGAAGGATCGTTTTTATCCGCCTGACGCTGTGCAAGCCAGCTGGCAATAACGGCTTGAGGCGCGTTGCAGTCCAGGATCAGGAACGGCGCCCCGGTGGCTTCGGCGATTTGGGCTGCCGCGTCACGTTGAGCGCGTTTCAAGAAGGTGGCATCCAGCACCACCGGGTAACCGGCGCGTAGCACGGTGTCGGCAATTTCGTTCAGGCGAGCGTAGGTGGCAGCGCTGGCGTCATGACTGTAGATGCCGGCCTGTGGCGTGTTTTCTACCTGCTGCTCGCCGAACAGGCGCTTGCGCTCCACATCCGAACGCAGGCGCACGGCGCCCAGTGCTTCGACCAGACGCATGGAAACATGGCTTTTACCCACGGCTGAAACACCATGGGTGATTGCCAGGAAACGCGATGGGATGGTGCTGTAGCTTTCCGCCAGGTTGGCGTAGTTGCGGTACTGACGCAGGGTGGTGGCGCGTCGCACCGGGCTTGCTTCGCTCGGCATGCTGAACAGCGCAACTTTGGCGCGAACCAGCGCACGGTAGGCTTTATAGAAGTTCAGCACCTCCAGGCCCTGATAGTCGCCGGTCAGTTCCAGGTACTGGCTGATAAAACGCCGTGCCAGGCATTTCAGGCCGCGGTCCTCAAGGTCCATGGCCAGAAAGCCGGTATCTGCGTAAACATCGGTAAAGCGGAAAGGCTCGTTGAACTCGATGCAGTCGAAGATCACCACGTGGCCGTCAATCAGGGTGGCGTTGCCCAGGTGGATATCGCCGTGGCATTCACGGGTATAGCCATTGAGCTTGCGCTGTTCAAACAGAGGCTTGAGGCGTTCGAAGCTGCTTTGGGCCCAGGCTTGCAGGGCTTCCAGTTGAGTCAGGTCGGCCTTGTCGCTGAGGAACGGGCGGATCTGGTCGAAGTTCTGACGCACAGGGGCCATCACTTCTTCTGGCGTGCCGGCCGGGTGCTCTTGTGGGACTTTGGGGGCGGTGAGGTGGAAGTGCGCAATCTGCTTGGCCATCTCGTCGATGTGCGCGCTGGTCAACTCGCCGTTGGCTTGAAGGGTACTGAGCATCTGGCTTTGCGGGAACTGGCGCATTTTCAGTGCGTATTCGAGCACCGGGCCGTCACCACCCAATTGCGGCGCTTCGGCAGTGCCGGTAATCGGCAATACTTCAAGATACAAATCTTCGGTCAAGCGCTGGTTGAGGCGCAATTCTTCGCGGCAGAAGTGGCCGCGATCTTCCAGTTGGGTGAAGTCCAGAAACCCGAAGTTCATCGGTTTCTTCAATTTATAAGCGTAGGCGCCAGTCAGAATCACCCAGGAAATATGGGTCTCGATAACTTGAAACGCTTCAACCGGATGAGGGTACAAAGCCGGGTTTTGCAGGGCAGCGATCAGGGACTGGCTCACGGGCGATCCTTCAAAGTCGGGGAGAAATCATGGTGGCCATTATGGCTGCTGATGCCAGTCGTGCAAACCGCTGTCCGGCTCATGTTGATCATCAATAAAGTGCGTATAATCCGCCGCCATGACTCGAACCCGATCTCCCCGTTCCCGTAAAAAACCTCCTTCCCGCGGCCTGCGCCCCTGGCTGGGCTGGGCGCTCAAGCTTGGCCTGGTGGGCCTTGTGGTGATCGCCGGCTTTGCGGTGTACCTCGATGCCGTGGTGCAGGAAAAGTTCTCCGGCAAGCGCTGGACCATTCCGGCCAAGGTGTACGCCCGCCCGCTGGAACTGTTCTCCGGCCAGAAGCTGAGCAAGGAGGACTTTCTGACCGAGCTCGACGCACTGGGCTACCGCCGCGAACCCGTGAGCAATGGTCCGGGCGCTGCTGCTGTCAGCGGTAATACCGTCGACCTGAATACCCGTGGCTTCCAGTTCTACGAAGGCCTGGAAAAAGCCCAGCCGGTGCGTGTGCGTTTCTCCGGCGACTATGTGGCCGAGTTGTCGTCGCTCAATGGCTCCAAGCTGCCGGTGGTACGCCTGGAACCGTTGATGATCGGCGGTATCTACCCTAAGAACCTTGAAGATCGCATCCTGATCAAGCTCGATCAGGTGCCGCCGTACTTGCTGGAAACCCTGGTGGCTGTCGAAGACCGCGATTTCTACAGCCACTGGGGCGTCTCGCCGAAGTCGATTGCCCGCGCCGTTTGGGTCAACACCTCTGGCGGCAAGATGACCCAGGGCGGCAGTACGCTCACGCAGCAACTGGTCAAGAACTTCTACCTGACCAACGAACGTAGCCTGACCCGTAAACTCACCGAAGCCATGATGGCGATGTTGCTGGAGCTGCATTACAGCAAGCAGGAAATCCTCGAGGCGTACCTCAATGAGGTATTCGTCGGCCAGGATGGCCAGCGCGCGGTGCATGGTTTCGGCCTGGCGAGCCAGTTCTTCTTTGGGCAGCCGTTATCCGAGTTGAAGTTGCATCAAGTCGCGTTGCTGGTGGGGATGGTCAAGGGGCCGTCCTATTACAACCCGCGGCGCAACCCGGAGCGTGCGCTTGAGCGCCGCAACCTGGTACTGGATGTACTGGAGCAGCAGGGCGTTGCCACGGCCGAGCAGGTTGCCGCCGCGAAGAAGATGCCACTGGGCGTGACCACCCGCGGCAAGCTGGCGGATAGCTCATTCCCCGGCTTTATCGATCTGGTCAAGCGCCAGTTGCGTGAAGACTATCGCGACGAAGACTTGACCGAAGAGGGGCTGCGGATCTTCACCAGCTTCGATCCGATACTGCAGATGAAGGCGGAGGCGTCGGTCAACGACACCTTCAAGCGCCTGACCGGCCGTAAGGGCTCGGATGAGGTCGAAGCCGCGATGGTCGTGACCAACCCGGAAACTGGCGAAGTCCAGGCCATGATCGGCAGCCGCCAGGCCAGCTTCGCCGGGTTCAACCGCGCACTCGATGCCGTGCGGCCGATTGGCTCGCTGGTCAAGCCTGCGGTCTATCTGAGCGCATTGGAAAAACCCAGCAAGTACACACTGACCAGTTGGCTGTCGGATGACCCGCTGTCGGTCAAGGGCGCGAATGGCCAGGTGTGGACCCCCAAGAACTTCGACCGCCGCTCCCACGGTACCGTGTTCCTGTATCAGGGTCTGGCGCATTCCTACAACATCTCGACCTCGCGCCTGGGGCTTGAAGTGGGCGTACCTAATGTTCTGAAGACCTTGGCGCGACTGGGGATCGAGCGTGAGTTCCCGGCTTTCCCGTCCATGCTCCTGGGGGCTGCGGCCATGACTCCCATGGAAGTAGCCACCATGTACCAGACCCTGGCCAACGGTGGTTTCAATACGCCGATGCGCGGCATTCGCAGTGTGCTGACCGCCGAGGGCGAGCCGCTCAAGCGCTATCCGTTCCAGATCCAGCAGCGTTTTGACGCGGGGTCCATCTACCTGATCCAGAACGCCATGCAGCGTGTGATGCGTGAGGGCACAGGGCGTTCGGTCTATAGCGTGCTGCCGTCGAACCTGACCCTGGCGGGCAAGACTGGTACCAGTAACGACTCGCGCGACAGCTGGTTCGCGGGCTTCGGCCAGGATGTACTGGCCGTGGTGTGGCTGGGGCGCGACGACAACGGCAAGACGCCGTTTACCGGTGCAACCGGCGCGCTGCAGGTGTGGACCAGTTTCATGCGCAAGGCCGATCCATTGCCGCTCAACATGCCGCAGCCAGACAATATCGTGCAGGCCTGGATCGACCCGCACACGGGCCAAGGCTCTGATGCCAACTGTCCGGGCGCGGTACAGATGCCGTATATTCGCGGCAGCGAACCACCACCCGGCGCCGCATGCGGTGGCAGTGCTCCTGCTGACGCGGAATCGGTGATGGATTGGGTCAAGGGCTGGATGAATTAAGCAAAGAGGGTTTCAAGTGAACAAGTTGTGGATTCCAGCGATTACGGCTCTGGCTTTGCTCGGCGGTTGCTCCAGCGTGCAGCGCGGCTCTATTCCCGTGGTGGACTCAAGCACGTCCGTCTCCAATAACGACCGCATCTCGGCCAATGGTGGCTTCCGTCAGACCGTGGTCAAGCGGCCTGCCCAAGCTGCAACCCAGGCAATACCGCAGGATTCGGGCGTGGTAGTGATGGTGCCTGGCAGTGGTGCTGCGACCTCGGCGCCTATCAGTGCCGAGCCGTGGACTCCAGGCCCAAGCACTTCAGGCCCGGTGAACGCCACGCCGATTCAAACCGCGCCGGTCAACCAGGGCACCTACAATATGCCGTCGACGCCGAGCGGTATTCCGTCGGCGTCCAGCGCGGGTGGGCTGTCGGCTGACGAACAGCTGGACGGCCCGGTGCTGGCGCTGCTCACTACCGCTCAACAGCAGCAGTCGGGCGGCGACTTGAATGGCGCCTCGTCGAGCCTTGAACGTGCCCAGCGCGTGGCGCCTCGTGAGCCACAAGTGTTGTATCGCCTGGCTCAAGTGCGCATGGCCCAGGGCGATGCGCCCCAAGCGGAGCAATTCGCTCGCCGTGGCCTGACCCTGGCCAATGGTCGCCCGGACCTGCAAGCCAGCTTGTGGGCCTTGATCGGTGATGCGCGTGCCGCCCAGGGCGACGCCGCCGGTGCGGCCCAGGCACGGCAGAAAGCCAAGGTCAGCCTCTGATGGATGCGCGTTTTCCAGCGATTGCCGAACAGTTATTGCTGATTGAGCGCGAATTGCGCGTGCAGGGCTGGTGGGACGAAGTGTCCCCCAGCACTGAAGCGCTCAGCAGCCTCGAGCCCTTTTCAGTCGATACCCTGGACTTCCACCAGTGGCTGCAATGGATCTTCCTCGTGCGCATGAAGCAGATCCTGGAGCAGGACCTGCCATTGCCAAATGCGTCGGGGATTCTGGAAATGGCCGAGATGGTCTACGCCGACCGGCCATTGGAGAGCCTTGGCTTGCGTAACGCGCTGAAAAAGTTCGACCAATTGATCGCCGACGCTCGTTAATTGCCTGACTGTCGGGTTTTCCGGCAGTCTTGCGCACATTTCTACCGCTTGACGACATTCAGGCGAGTTTTATCCCTCCTCAAAGCCCTTTCTTCTACGTTCTCATGCGCTTAGTTGGAAAAAAGCGCAATTATTGCTTGACTTGAACGGCCTGAAACAGAAGAATCCAAAGTCCGCTGTATCGGGACTGCCAGAAGCAGGCCCGCTCAGCAGATCATGAGGCGCACATCCGCGCCGACCTGTAACACCCGCAACGCGTTACCTCGCGCTGGGTGGGAAAAGCCCGCAACACTTGGGACGATCCCAATACTTGCTCAGTCAGTGCTGACGTAGTCGGCGACCACCGTCGCTCATGCTCTGTTGAGAAGTAAACCTATTAAGACCCGTCGGTTTTTAACGGACGGTATTCTGGCGTTTTAGAGGTGAACAACGTGGAGCTTTTATCTGGCGGTGAGATGCTCGTCCGCTTTTTGCGTGACGAAGGCGTCGACTATATCTACGGGTACCCAGGTGGTGCTCTGCTGCATGTCTACGACGCACTGTTCAAGGAACCGGCTGTTACCCACATCCTGGTTCGCCACGAACAGGCCGCGACCCATATGGCTGACGGTTACGCCCGTGCCACCGGTAAAGCCGGCGTGGTACTGGTGACGTCCGGCCCAGGCGCAACCAATGCCATTACCGGCATCGCGACTGCTTATATGGACTCCATCCCGATGGTGATCATTTCCGGCCAGGTCGCCAGCACTATGGTCGGTACCGACGCGTTCCAGGAAACCGACATGATCGGTATTTCCCGCCCGATCGTGAAACACAGCTTCATGATCAAGCATGCGTCGGAAATCCCGGAAGTCATGAAAAAGGCGTTCTACCTCGCACAGTCCGGTCGTCCGGGCCCTGTGGTGGTCGATATCCCGAAAGACATGACCAACCCGGCTGAGAAATTCGAATACGTCTTCCCGAAGAAAGCCAAGCTGCGTTCCTACAGCCCGGCCGTCCGTGGGCACTCAGGGCAAATCCGCAAGGCGGCAGAAATGCTCCTGGCGGCCAAGCGTCCAGTGTTGTACTCCGGCGGTGGCGTGATTCTGGGCGGTGGTTCCGCACCACTGACCGAACTGGCCAAGCTGCTCAATCTGCCGGTGACCAACACCTTGATGGGGCTCGGCGCATTTCCGGGTTCGGATCGTCAGTTCGTCGGCATGCTCGGCATGCACGGCAGCTACACCGCCAACCTGACCATGCACCACGCCGACGTGATCCTGGCGGTGGGCGCACGGTTCGATGACCGTGTGATCAACGGCGCGAGCAAATTCTGCCCGAATGCCAAGATCATCCATATCGACATCGACCCGGCGTCTATCTCCAAGACCATCAAGGCCGATGTGCCGATCGTTGGGCCGGTGGAGAGCGTGTTAACCGAAATGGTTGCTGCGCTCAAGGACATTGGCGAGGCGCCGAACAAGGAATCCGTTGCCAGTTGGTGGAAGCAGATTGACGAATGGCGTGGTGATCGCGGCCTGTTCCCGTATGACAAGGGCGACGGCAGCATCATCAAGCCACAAACTGTGATCGAAACCCTGTGTGAGGTAACCAAGGGCGACGCCTTTGTGACCTCCGACGTGGGCCAGCACCAGATGTTCGCAGCGCAGTACTACAAGTTCGACAAGCCTAACCGCTGGATCAACTCCGGTGGCCTGGGCACGATGGGCTTTGGTTTCCCTGCGGCCATGGGCGTGAAGCTGAGCTTCCCGGATGCCGACGTGGCGTGCGTCACCGGTGAAGGCAGCATCCAGATGAACATCCAGGAACTGTCGACGTGCCTGCAGTACGGTCTTCCGGTCAAGATCGTCTGCTTGAACAACGGTGTACTGGGCATGGTTCGTCAGTGGCAGGACATGAGCTACGGTAGCCGTCACTCCCATTCCTACATGGAATCGTTGCCGGATTTCGTCAAGTTGGTTGAAGCCTATGGCCACGTCGGCATTCGCATCACCGATCTGAAAGATCTGAAGCCGAAGATGGAAGAGGCGTTCGCCATGAAGGATCGCCTGGTGTTCATCGATATTCAGGTGGACACCAGCGAGCACGTCTATCCGATGCAGATCAAAGACGGCTCTATGCGCGACATGTGGCTGAACAAGACGGAGCGTACTTAATCATGCGGCATATTATCTCCCTGCTTCTGGAGAACGAACCCGGCGCCCTGTCTCGTGTTGTCGGCCTGTTTTCGCAACGCAACTACAACATCGAAAGCCTGACCGTGGCTCCGACCGAAGACCCGACCCTGTCGCGCCTGACGTTGACCACCGTGGGGCACGATGAGGTGATCGAGCAGATCACCAAGAACCTCAACAAGCTGATCGAAGTGGTCAAGCTGGTCGACTTGTCGGAAAGTGCCCACATCGAGCGCGAGCTGATGCTGGTCAAGGTCAAGGCCACGGGTGCCCAACGTGCCGAGATCAAACGCACTACCGATATTTTTCGCGGGCAGATCGTCGATGTGAGCGCCAGCGTTTATACCGTTCAACTGACCGGTACAAGCGACAAGCTGGACAGCTTCATCCAGTCGATCGGGACGGCCTCGATTCTGGAAACGGTACGCAGTGGTGTCACCGGGATTGCCCGTGGCGACAAAGTACTCAGCATCTAACCCAAATTAGCGAATGGCCTTACGGCCTGGATATATAGAGGAACCTCATGAAAGTTTATTACGATAAAGATTGTGACCTGTCGATCATCCAGGGCAAGAAAGTCGCCATCATCGGCTACGGTTCCCAGGGTCACGCCCAAGCGTGCAACCTGAAAGACTCCGGCGTTGACGTCACTGTTGGTCTGCGTAAAGGCTCGGCCACCGTTGCCAAGGCTGAAGCCCATGGCCTGAAAGTGACCGACGTTGCTTCCGCCGTTGCAGCTGCCGACCTGGTCATGATCCTGACCCCGGACGAGTTCCAGTCCGCGCTGTACAAGAACGAAATCGAGCCGAACATCAAGAAAGGCGCCACCCTGGCCTTCTCCCACGGCTTCGCGATTCACTACAATCAGGTTGTGCCGCGCGCTGACCTCGACGTGATCATGATCGCGCCGAAAGCACCGGGCCACACCGTGCGCTCCGAGTTCGTCAAAGGCGGCGGTATCCCTGACCTGATCGCGATCTACCAGGACGCGTCGGGCAACGCCAAGAACGTTGCACTGTCCTACGCCGCTGGCGTTGGTGGCGGTCGTACCGGCATCATCGAAACCACCTTCAAGGACGAGACCGAAACCGACCTGTTCGGCGAGCAAGCCGTTCTGTGCGGCGGTACCGTTGAACTGGTCAAGGCCGGTTTCGAAACCCTGGTTGAAGCTGGCTATGCACCAGAAATGGCCTACTTCGAATGCCTGCACGAACTGAAGCTGATCGTTGACCTCATGTACGAAGGCGGTATCGCCAACATGAACTACTCGATCTCCAACAACGCCGAATACGGCGAGTACGTAACTGGCCCGGAAGTGATCAACGCCGAGTCCCGTCAGGCCATGCGCAACGCCCTGAAACGTATTCAGGACGGCGAATACGCCAAAATGTTTATCAGCGAAGGCGCTACCGGCTACCCTTCGATGACCGCCAAGCGTCGTAACAACGCCGCTCACGGTATCGAAGTCATCGGCGAGCAACTGCGCTCCATGATGCCGTGGATCGGTGCCAACAAGATCGTCGACAAAGCCAAGAACTAAGTCGTACGCACCAAGGGAAAACGCGGCTTAGGCCGCGTTTTTTCGTTTGAGGGGCTGGTTCTGGTATAAAGCTGCATCGTTTGCGGGCGAACACTCGCCGCAAGTATCTGTCGAATTTTTTTCACACCGTTGCAAGGTAAAGTCCATGAGCGAACGTCCCGAAGAGCCAAGCCAGGCTTCTGACGCCGATAGCCTGCTACCGATCGATGAACATGTCGAAGAAGGGCATGATGCGGAAGGTCGCAAGGTCCGGCATCGTGGCATCTATCTTCTGCCCAATCTGTTTACGACGGCGAACCTGTTTGCCGGCTTCTATTCCATCATCAACTCCATGAGTGCCCAGAGCGCGTTGGCGGCGGGTGATGCGGTGAGTGCCAGCAAATACTTTGGTTTTGCTGCCATCGCAATCTTCGTGGCCATGGTGCTTGATGGCCTGGATGGTCGCGTGGCGCGGATGACCAATACCCAGAGTGCATTCGGCGCCGAGTACGACTCGCTGTCGGACATGGTTGCCTTTGGTGTCGCACCCGCACTGCTGGCGTTTGCCTGGGCATTGGGCGATATGGGCAAGGTCGGCTGGATGGTTGCCTTCATCTATGTCGCGGGCGCCGCATTGCGTCTGGCGCGCTTCAATACCCAAGTGGGGACTGCCGACAAGCGCTACTTCATTGGTCTGGCCAGCCCGGCAGCAGCGGGTGTGGTGGCCGGTATTGTGTGGGCGTTCAGTGACTACGGTATCCAGGGGTCGAAGATGTCGTTCCTGGTTGCCTTGATGGTCGCGGCGGCCGGCATGCTGATGGTCAGCAATATCAAGTACAACAGCTTCAAGGAGTTTGACCTCAAGGGGCGCGTGCCTTTCGTGGCGATCCTTGTGGTAGTGCTGGTGTTCGCAGTGGTGTTCAGCGATCCGCCACGTATTCTGCTGCTGGCGTTCCTGGCCTATGCCGCTTCGGGGCCGATTCAGTACTTGCTGCATCTGCGTCGGGACAAAACATTGTCTTAATGTAATTTCCCCCATACTCCGCAGTCTATTGGTGCATCAGTTCTCCAATGCTGCGGAGTTGCCATGTTAATCAAATTACCCAAAGCATCCGATTGCCATGAATCGGATGTCACGCCTGAATCCCTTTACTTCTCTCGTCGCAGTTTGCTCGGCGGTGCGCTTGCCGGTATTGCTGCCAGCAGCTTGCCGCGTTGGGCCACTGCAGGCGATGCGTCGCGTTATGCCGATGTCGAGCCGGGCAGGGCGCCCAATTGGTTCGCCGAGAAGCTTCCAGGTACGAAATGGCAAGCGGTGACGGTCAAAGACGAGGCCATTACGCCGTTCAAGGACGCAACCCACTACAACAACTTCTATGAGTTTGGCACAGGCAAGGGTGATCCGGCGGCAAACGCAGGCTCGCTCAAGACTGAGCCTTGGAGTGTGGTGATTGATGGTGAGGTGGCAAAGCCTGGGCGATACGCCTTGGAAGACTTCATGAAGCCCTATGAATTGGAAGAGCGGATCTATCGCCTGCGTTGCGTCGAAGCCTGGTCGATGGTTATCCCATGGATCGGCTTCCCTATCTCGGCCCTGCTCAAGCAAGTTGAGCCGACGTCCAAAGCGAAGTACATCCGTTTTGAAACCCTTCAGGATCCTAAGAGCATGCCGGGGCAGCGCTCAAGTTTCGGCTTGATCGACTGGCCTTATGTAGAAGGGCTGCGCCTGGATGAGGCGATGAACCCACTGGCGATCCTGGCCGTGGGTATGTATGGGCGGGAATTGCCTAACCAGAATGGAGCACCACTGCGCCTCGTCGTTCCGTGGAAGTATGGCTTCAAGAGTGTGAAATCCATCGTACGGATCAGTCTTGTCAGCGACCAGCCGAAAACCACCTGGCAAAGCATCGCGGCCGATGAGTATGGGTTCTATGCGAATGTAAACCCTACGGTTGACCATCCGCGGTGGACCCAGGCGCGGGAGCGGCGTCTACCCAGTGGCCTGTTCAGCCCTAACGTGCGCGAGACGCAGATGTTCAATGGTTACTCGGATGAGGTTGCTTCTTTATATACAGGCCTCGACCTGCGGAACAACTACTGATGCGCTATCCGATCTGGCGCATCGGCGTCTTTATAGCTGCGGCAGTGTGGCCATTGCTCTGGCTCTATGAGGCATGGAGTTTTGCACTGGGACCTGACCCAGGAAAAGTGTTGGTCGATCGCCTGGGTCTAGGTACGTTGATCCTGCTGCTGGTAACGCTAGGGATGACGCCGCTGCAGAAGTTGAGTGGTTGGGCGGGGTGGATAGCGGTGCGTCGACAGTTGGGGTTGTGGTGCTTTGCTTATGTTGTGCTGCACTTGGCGGCTTATTGTGTGTTTGTCCTGGGGCTGGATTGGTCGCAGCTCGGTGTGGAGTTGCGCAAGCGGCCCTATATAATTGTCGGTACGCTGGGGTTTCTTTCTCTCTTGGTGTTGGCCGTCACCTCGAATCGCTATAGCCAGCGTCGGTTGGGCAGTCGCTGGAAGAAATTGCATCGTTTGGTCTATGTGATCCTTGGGCTCGGATTGCTGCACATGTTGTGGATAGTCCGGGCTGATCTGAAAGAGTGGGCTATCTACGCTTCTATAGGTGCGCTGCTCCTGGTGCTGCGGATACCACCCGTGATGCGTCGAATTCCTCGCCTTATTGCTAAAAAAACGCTTTCTGCAACAAAAGTGTAATTAACCCTTGACGGCAGATTCTGGAGGCCTATAATTCGCCCCACTTCCGGCGCAGTCGAAACGGAAAACTCCTTGGTAAACAATGAGTTATGAGGTTTTCGGCAGCAAGTGCTTCAGTTCATCGAAGCCGAAAGGAAGTTGAAAAAGAGGTGTTG
>NZ_JAEKDA010000024.1:0-95691 GCF_016405635.1 Pseudomonas sp. MF6755 | reverse complement strand
CGATTACATCGAGATGTTCTACAACGTAAAACGCCGCCATGGTTTCAACAATCAGCTGTCACCGGTAGAGTTTGAAAAGCGTTACGCAATGAGCTTGCAAGGTGTCTAGAGAATCCGGGGCGATTCATTCATAGAGACCGCGCAGCACTAGGGCGAACATCGTTTGAGGGATGGTCGCTGTCGTCGGGCTGGGGTGTTGGGGAAGGGCATAGGCGTACAACAACTGGCGATCCACTCCAATGGTCACGCCCAAGGGAGCTAATGCCTTGGCGATATGGCGTTCGTACTGATCGATAATCCCGAAGGCTTTTCGGCTCTTGAGGTCTGAGTGATAAATCACCTGGTCCGTGACCAACCGGTAAGTAGCCAAAGCAAAATCATCTTCTTCGTAGTACCCGTTAGAATTACTCGCCAGATCTTGCCAGTGGCTGTTCATGGCTCATCCCTCTTGTGGTCGGGCTTGGGCATGCGCAGGCGAATCTCAAACGAGTGCGCGATGAGGAAAGGGTGGTCGCTCGAACCGTCTTCGTCGCATACCACATCGAGGCCGGGGATTTGCTTGCGGGCCTGCATGCCGGAGGTGGCGATCTTCGATTTAAGCGCCGTCGCCAGGCTGTTGAAACTTTGGTAGGCGCGCAGGTTTTCGATGCTGTCGACGGATAAGTCCTGGCTATTGACCTTCTCGTGCTCACCCAGCGCTGACTTGGCATAGGCCCGCAGTTTTGCCGGTGTGATACGTCTACGCTCCTGAGCGCGTCGAACCAGGTTACCGACGGCCCGGGTATGTTCCGACAGCACAGCCTTTCGCAGTGGCGAAGGCGGAAGGCGCTGAACTTCCTTGCGCGGTTGCGCAAGTCGGGCAGCGCTCATCAGTGCATCTGGTGCGAATACCTGTGGCCAAGTGTCCACGGCACCTTGAAAGCCGCCCTCCTGCCCACTGGCCAGGAGACCGTCGATAGCTTGGCGCAGCAGATCATCAATGGGACGGACCGTTTGAAGTCGATACTGCAGAACGATTAAGGCGCATTTGTTTGCGCTGCGGACCTCATCGTCCAGGCGCTCGAGGTACTCCTCGACGCGGTTTAACTCTTCCAGGCGCCTGAGGTCTCGATCAAACGCTGCTGTGGCTTTGACCCTGTCTCCCTCTGCTAATCGAGAGGTATACCAATCCATCAGCCTAATCCGATGTTCCGGGATCGTCGAGAGCTTCTCGACCGCCTTCAAAATCTGGGGGCGTTTGGATAAGGGGTGTTCCTGAGTACGGAGCTCTTTGTAATCGCCGATGAACATGTTAACGACGTAATCGCGAAAGAATCGCCGCGCGTATTCTGCAGTGGTTTCCTGGGTGGCGATCGAGGTCATCAGGTCGCGCACATTAGTTCCGGTGGTCCGGATGTAGATCAGCAGGTTTCGGCACTGCTCTGCTGCCTCGCGAAACAGGTCACCCCCGCCTTCTCCCTTCAACACCTTGCTGATCAGTGCATCAATGGAGTGGATTTTCCCAGAGACGAAGACCGGGTCCTTGTCAGCGTAATCAATGAGTAGCGTGAGCATCTGGCTCACGGAAGGCGACATCGAGATGGTTTGAGCCAGCCCGTGTTTCTCGGTGCGGAACCAGCCGACCTGCACCAAGCGACGGAAATAGTTCGAAGCCCGCTGATCCACGCTAAGGCCTGGATCTTCGCCTTCCTCCGGATGCCAATCCGGCGCGTACCGGATGTGATCT
The DNA here is from genome assembly GCF_016405635.1 of Pseudomonas sp. MF6755. Classification (NCBI taxonomy): domain Bacteria; kingdom Pseudomonadati; phylum Pseudomonadota; class Gammaproteobacteria; order Pseudomonadales; family Pseudomonadaceae; genus Pseudomonas; species Pseudomonas sp. MF6755. The sequence goes on along the minus strand of NZ_JAEKDA010000024.1, from coordinate 93,965 downwards.
TCGACATCCTGCAACAGATCCCGCGGCGCAAAGCCGCGGCTCGGTGGTAGCGGCGCATCGGGCCCGAAACGGCGACGGTACAGGTAGCACAAGAGCGACCAGTATTGATGCCGGTTGGAAGAGGCTAGGGGGCTGAACAAGCGATCGGGAATGCGCTCGAACAGCTTTGCCCCGCTCCCTCCTACACTGTGAACATCCATTGTCGTAAATCCTCCATGTTCTCGACGGCCAACTGAAACTCGGGCGGTAACTGTTTTGACATATCCGTTGCCGCACGAAGATCCTGAATGAAGTACGAGACCATCGCTGCGCGGCACCGCTCAACGCGCGCCGCCGTGCCTGAAAAGTACTCGAACCGAATCATTTCTTGCTGCGCCTGGCTCAACCCCGGATGGGCGATCAGCCGAACCTGAAGCTGCGTGTTCCAAGCCTGATCTTCGTCTGCGGATCGTTCGCTGGGGGCCGCCAAAAGCTTCGGCAAATCAATCCGACCGAGCGCGAAATCACGAAACTCCTTTCGAGTCGAGCAGAACGCACGCACATGCCATCGGCGGCCGGCTCGCACAATGCTGTGAGGAGATATCTCGCGTCGGTGGGGTTCTGGGTTAGTCATCGAGCGGTAGTTGATCTGGATCTGCCTGGACAGCTCAATCGCCTCGTTGATTTGGGCGAAGACGCTAGGAGTGGGCGTCGAGATATCCGGAAAGGCGTTCCATAACGTCCGCTGGTTGGTCGATTCGCCTTGGGTATGGGATATCCCGACCAATGATAGGTAAAGATCCAGAGACGAATACGCATCGATCTTGGTGCGGTAAGCAGCAGCGGTGGCCCGATAGCTTCGGGCTACCGAGTCCCACTCCATCCAGTTGGGGTGTTCGCTGTGAAATTCACTCATGAGCTGGCTGACGCGAGTGACTTTCATGCCTAACAGGTCACGTAAGCGTGCATTGCCGAGGCGACCGCCCCACAACAATAGGGTCTTGAGGAGTTCGGAACGCTGGGATGGCTCGTTGATCATGGGTATCGACAGGACTCGGGGGAAAGGGATATCGGTCGGACATGCATTCACTATAGCTTACAAAAATTGTAGCTTACAAAAAATGTAAGATGATTTTGTTGCGGGCGAATGTTGGATAGTGCCGAGCTTTTACGGAGAATCAAAAGGGCGTGATCGGAGTTCAGGTGTAAGGAAAGCGCAGCAAAATTTTAAGAACTACAAAGACAGTCTCCATATGCTAACGCTATGAATGCAGCCGGTGAGGCATTCCCCACTCTCAATCCGCAGCAATGCGGTTCAGGTGTGAACAACTTGAGGGGAGGATTGTGCTGAGTAGCCGTAATGTTGCTGGGATTTAGATTTTTTCGAGCCAGTGCTGCTCACGAGGAACTATCTGATTATTCCCAGCATAATCTTGCACATGATTTGGGTTCAAACAGAGTCGCCAAAGAAATCATTCCTGGCCACTAGACCGAAATCATCTCTCCCGCTGCCGCCATTGTCGCTGAAGAGGCCTTGGGGGCGCCGTTCCTGTTTAAGGCTGGCGTCCTCAGAGTAATCACGCAGAGCCATTCCGCACCTTCCAAGGTTGTTCAGGCAAAAATATTTCCTCCAGCAAGTCCACGACTTGGTGTACTTTTGGCGACAACAGCTGGTTCCTCTGCCAGACCGCGTGAATGGGGAAACCCACTGTCTTCACCTCAGGTAAAGCGAGAGTCAGCCTTCCGGTCATCAGATGTTCATTCACTAGCCAATCCGAAATCAGCGCGATACCAAACCCAGCTAATGTCGCCACCAGGATGGCATCACTGTCGTTCAGCCCAATCCGTCCTCGGATTGCCATTGAGTGGCTTTGAAGCGGATGTTAGCGGTGCCGCATACGCCGGTGACTATAAGTGCAACGGCATCCGCGATCCTTTGGCCGACGGTAGCTGGCGAACAGTCGCTCATGACGCACGAGTATCTTGGCGAGGCCCATTGTTCATAGGGCGCGACGGGTACCTTCACACCAAATCGGGTGCACCGCCTAGCACGGTTCAAAAACGGCAAGGATCCACGTGCAAATCCATGACGCTTACTACCCGTGAAGATGAAAGTAACTCCGGCCTCAACACGCTGATTTGAGATTTACGAAGTCTCCTGCGGTATCGCGCTGGCTGGGCCGATCAGCGAGGACCTCCGTATGAATTTGGCCGAAGTAGCCACTCGTAGGTGTCTACCAATCGCGTGGCCGGTTCGTGCAGAGTCGGCATGTGGATCAAATCGGCATCAGCACGACTCGCATCATTGCTTCAACAACCGTTGAATCAGACGGGCCTCCATTTGGTATTGGCACGTCGAACAACAACAGTCATCTGCACATTAGTGCCCGTCGCTTAACATAGCTATTGCACAGTGCTGGCTCAATAGGATCTCATCCGCTAAACAAGGATGGAGACGTTTATGTACCTCGCTGAGCTGACGATTAGAAACTTCCGGAAGCTGCGTGACACCAAACTGAAGTTTCAGCCTGGGCTGAATGTGTTGGTTGGTCCAAATAACGTAGGGAAAAGCGCGGTAGTCGATGCTCTACGAACCCTTCTGGCAGGCCATGACGAACCATTCCCCCGTCTTGATACCTCTGATCGACATAGGCCGCGCGAAGGCGAACCAGCCGGTGACATTACCTTCCAATTTGTCTTCAAAGGGCTCAGTCACGAGGACGAAGCAGATTTCATTGCCGCGCTCAAACCGTGCAAAGACAAAACCATGGAAGCGCATATCCATGTCCGATACACCGATGCGGACTCTACGGGGCGCTTCAGAGTAAAACGATGGTGCGGTGATCACCAAGAGGTGGCGCTCAGCTCCGACATGATGGAAAACCTTCGCGGTGTCTATTTGCAGCCTCTGCGAGACGCAGCACAAGGACTTCGACCTGGCCGCAACAGCCAAATGGCCCGACTGCTTCATCTTTTGACGGATGACGACGGGCGCAAGAAGATCAATGACGCGTTGAAAAGGCTAGACGATGAGCTTCAACTGAACGAGTCGATCAAAAGTACTCACGCTGCGATCTCATTACGTCATGGCTTAATGATGGGGGAGCAGTTAGCTCAGGCCCTCGCTATAGGGCTAACCGCGACTGACTTCCAGCGTCTCTCTGCAAGACTTTCCATCACCGCTGAGGCGCTAGAGATCGAGCAGAACGGGCTCGGATTTAACAACCTGATTTTCATGGCGGTGGTGTTAAGCGAGCTGGCCAAAAACCCTGACGCAGCCTATCGAAGCTTGATTGTTGAAGAACCTGAAGCGCACCTACACCCGCAACTGCAGCGAGTCCTACTTCGCTATCTCGCTGGTGTGCCAACGGGTGAGGGTGAAAAATCAGTTCAACTGTTCGTCACCAGCCATTCCCCCAATTTCGCGAGTAATTCAGAGCTTGAGTCACTGGTCTGTCTGGTCGAAAACGAGGCCGGTGTTGAGACTTTTTTCCCTCGTGACGTCACCTTCAAAAAGGGGAAGCGCGAGAAGCTGGAACGTTATCTGGATGTCACCAGAGCTGAGCTGTTTTTCGCACGCCGAGTGATTTTCGTCGAAGGTGCGGCCGAACTGATGCTGATCGACGCTCTCGCAAGACTTATAAAGCTCGACCTCCGTGAGTATGGCGTCAGCCTCATCAGTGTGGAGGGACTAAACTTCGACTCCTTCCTGCCACTGTTCGGCGAAACAGGTCTGCGGATCCCGGTTTCTGTCATCACTGACGCCGATCCCTTCGAAGAAATTGAGATCCTAGGCGACGTACAGGATGAGTTAAACGAGGAAACGATCGAAGATCTTCTCAGTGAGGCTAGCTACTTGGAGGAGACAGACGCGCCTGAGGACGAAGAGCCAGTCGAAGTCTTAGTAGGTAAGAAAAAGGTCAAGCGTGAAGAGGTATATCCAGCCCTTGGGGATGAGGTAAGAGTCTCCAGCAATACAGCCAAGATGAAAAGCATGGAAGACGCATTTGTGAAAGTCTTCTATGGCGTGAAGACCTTGGAATATGACTTGGCGCTGCTTGAGCCTAATCGCAAAGTCATGTTGGCGGCTCTCAGCGACCCCCATCCACAAATCGCAAAAACGCTGGGCAAGATTGTCGATGTTCAGCCAGATAATGCCGCGAAGGCCAAGGCACTTTTCTGCGGAATGTTCGAGCGTAAGGCCAGCAGCAGTAACGTGCAAAAAGGCCGATACGCTCAAGCACTCGCTGAGCGAATTGCGAAGGAGCCAGGCTTTAAGGTCCCCGAATATCTGATGCTAGCGATACGGCACGTCTGCAAGGGAGTTGATGAAGATGAAGCTGTCTGATGAACAGAAAAATGTCATCGGCGCCGAACTGGGTCCGATCTCTGTAACGGCGTGCGCCGGAAGCGGAAAGACTGCTACTGCAATCCGACGTCTGATCGAAATTCGACAGAAAATGAAGAAGAGTCGTGGCCGTGTTGTGCTCTTGTCATTTTCCAATGTGGCCGTCAATACCTTCAACAAGGGATTTCAAGAGCTCGCATCGGTGCTGCCGGATGATGCCAACCGCAAGCTAGTAGAGGTCGATACCCTGGATGGTTTTTTTACCCAGCACGTACTCCGGCCTCATGCTTCTCGAACGATGGCAGCGACCAAAGCAGCATATCTCGTAGCGGGTTCTGAGCCATTTTTGAGCAACTATCATTACTGGCCAGGGGGCGACGTTCGCCCCCTGGCGGTCAAAGACGTCAAAGTTGGGGTGGAGAACGGAAATCTATTTTTCTTCGTCGATACACACGCAGGACCAGAACGCCTGATTACCTGGAAGGCGCAAGATTCGGTCGAACGGCTTGGCGGCATAGGTGCTTACACCCATGAGCTTGGTCGGTATTGGGTTTATCGAACCTTGGTCGAGCAGCCATCTGTGCTCCGAGCGTTGACTGCCCGTTATCCGCAGATCCTCGTTGATGAGTCTCAAGATCTGGGCACATTGCACCAGGCCATCTTGGAATTACTCATAGATGCAGGAGCAACCGTTTCCCTCATCGGTGATGTAAACCAAGGGATTTTCGCCTTCGCCGGTGCTGACGGCATGTTTTTGAACACCTATGAGAGCCGACAAGGTGTCAAACCGTTCAACCTCACTCGTAACTATCGCTCGCTGCCGCCGATTATCGACATCGCGAACCGGCTCTGTGGTCGGAACGATAAAGCAGATCGCGCACCTGAACCAGGAGGCGCATATTTCGTTGGGTACACAGAGCCGGAATTACCCAAGCTGTTTGATTCGTTCAAAGCCCGGATTGATGAATTGAAAATTGAGCATGGCGATGCAGTGATCCTCTGCAGATCAGCAGATCGAGCGGCGGTGGTCGCAGGGAAAGTTGCTCCTCCGGGGCAAGGTACGGTAGCCATGTTCAGTGAAGCTGCGTTGCTTAGAGATCAGCAAGGGCGCTATCTCAAGAGCTTCAAATTCGTATGCAGAGCTGTCGTCGGTTTACTGGACGATCCCCCTAATGCGCTCAGCTCCGAGCTACAAGGGGCGCCGCATGAAGGTTGGATGCTGAGGTTAAGACGGTTGCTCTGGGGCTTTGTCCGAGACGAACAGGCAGGGCTTCCTTCTTCGACGCTTGTCGCAAAAACCGAATGGCATTCCACGCTTGTAAAAAATCTCAGAACCTTACTCGCGACTATCGAAAAGCGGTTTGGATTGAAGGCGGTTAGCACCCTGGGTAATAAGCTGGCGAAAACCAAGCTATTAGAGCTTCCGCTTGGCGGTGAAGTGGCAGCTGACAAACAAGGCCCAGGTATCAGGGTAGAGACGGTCCACCAGGTAAAAGGTGAGTCCATTGGTGCGGTGCTGTACGTAGCAAAAAAGCCCAACGTCCAAGCGTTGTTGGCAGGCACCGTTGATGAAGAGGGCCGTATCGGTTATGTCGCGGTTACCAGGGCTAGAAACGTCTTCTGGTTGGCAGTACCCCACTCCTGCCTCAAAGAGTTGCGCGGGGATCTAGTCGGAGCAGGTTTTGAAGAGCTTCCAGCTTTTTGAATAGGGGCAAGGGGGCGCCAGCATGCGGGACTACAATGTGTTTGGTACCACTGGATGCTATGTTGGCTTATTAATAGTTGGAGACCATCCGGTATACCGCTACTGCGGCCAGCAACGGCATATTCAGTACCACGTCAAGTTAACGCGATGAGATTATCATGAGCACTCCAATCACACTATCTGTGAGCGATATTGATCTCACTTATAATACGGGCTACATGGGTATGGACCACGGCATGCTTTATCAGGAGAGCGACCGCCGGCATCGTCGTCACGGCAGCATTAATTACGACTACCCTCATAGCCCTGAAGACCTGCGTCAGAGGGAGTTGTGTTTTTACCGAACGCTTGGATCCATGATATCGCGGCTTGAGCTACTCGGGTACACACTGGGGTCAGTAACGTCGGAGTATGAAAAGCACGTCGTGCTAGAACGTGATCAGTTAGCCGAGTATGAACCTGCCAAACTACCGCCCGAGCGTTTGACGTTCGAACAATTTGTCGACTTTATCAAGATGCACTCTTTAGGAGACCTCAAAAACGATTATGTCGAAGACTATGATGCAGAACATGCCCAGGGGCGAGGCCGCTTCGCCGCTGATCCAGCTGTTCCACTACTCCCGAGCGGCGTTTTTGACCGCGACAGCGGAGGTTATTCCGAGCGTAGCCACTTTGGCTCTCTGATAGGCTTCTTAAGCCCGTATTCAATCCTTCGAATCCTTGCTGAAAATCCTGCCAATCTGAATGAAGAAGTTGTTTGGGATTACGGCAGTTTCGTTAATGCAGGCTGGGCTAAAAACGAGGATTTCATCAGCAGCGCGCGTCGAACTCAGACCTATTTGATCGCTACTGAAGGCACATCTGACACTCACATCTTGAAGCGTGGATTATCGCTGTTACGGCCTGATGTCGAGGATTTTTTCCGCTTTATTGACATTGAAGAGCGTCACCCTTTCTCCGGCACCGGTAATCTTTCCAAATTCGCGGAAGGGTTAGTAAAAATCGACGTTCACAATCGTGTGATCTTCCTGCTAGACAACGATGCCGAAGGCATTGATGCTTACCGGAACCTTCTTCAACGCTTCAAATTCCCGGTGAACATGAGAGTGATGGCGCTACCTGACCTAGATGAGTTGCGCGATTTCCCGGCCAAAGGGCCGACCGGGGTAGCGAATGCTGATATCAACGGCTGTGCGGCGGCTATTGAATGTTACCTCGACCTCAAACTAAAGGGCCGTCCATCACCGCAGGTGACTTGGACGAACTACAAGGAGTCGCAGGGTGTTTATCAAGGGTCGCTCGATTTCAAAGATAGCTACGCCAGCGCGTTCTATAACACCACGGCTGAAGCTATTGAATCAGGGGCCTATGATGCGAGCAAGCTACGAGTTGTGATAGCGACGCTTATCAAACAGTGCGGCGGCATAGCTGCAGAGATGCTCCATTCGTAGCTGCAGGCTCGCTGGACTTGTTGCAGCTGGGAAGTTGCACTCCACTTGACCACCCGTTTGCATTGCCACTGACCAGTCATTTGCATTCGACTTGACCAGTTGTTTGCATCGGATCTGACCAGCGCACTGGGTGCGCCTTGGCCGGCAGAAGTCGGCCAGAAGCGGTAATATAGAACGTCGCAACCAATAATCAATTAAATGCAGCCGACGCCATGCCTCAGCCCACAAGCCATCTGTTCGCTTATGTAAGGACCGTCGGTGATTTTCGGCCTGACTTTACCGCTATCGTGCTTTTCGGCCTGGAGGTAAAAGACGATGGCCCGCTGTATCTGCTAATACGTTTTGAGGACTACGGAAAATTCCAGATTTAAGGCGACCACTTGATACTTGGATTGGATGAGGCCCTGGAAAGCGCTGAGTTAGAGTACGGTATTTTGTCAAATGATTGGCGAGTAATGAGCGAGGCGGAAATTCAGCGAGTCGATTCGAACATCCGTTCTGGCGATATACCCGCTTAGGGTCGAGAGCGGATTTTCACGAATGGCTCCTCTTGACCAATTTTGCCCGGTTGCTTCCTGTCACGAGGAGCTGCTTCCGACCGATTCTGTTGAAAAAGTCGGCTTGCCCAAAACGCTCGAATATTGACGGATGAAAACATCTCTTTTGCACGCTGCTACGTGAAATCCGACTCCTGAACCTCCTGCGCAACACTCAGATTTCGATCTCAAGCGCGTACTTTTCTATCGTGGAATTCGAAGCCGACTTTTTCAACAGAATCGACCCAAAGAGGACGGCTGCGGAGCGAGGCTACGACCCGAATCAGCGTTGCGCCAGTTTGGTTGATTCCGCAGATTCGTCTCGCCTTAGCCGTCACTTGGAACCAGTGCTTAATTGAAATCTGATTTAAAATGTGATCGTATCAATACTTACTTCGATCATAATTTGAAGCGTTGGTGCAGCGAATGAAAGCGTCGTAGTAAGTTTTCAAGTTGGTATTCTTTTCATAAAGTGTGCGCGCAATTTCAGAATCTGCGAAGTTCCCTTCTTCCCAAAAACGGTTCATCTCGCCGGAAGCCATGTATTTTAGATGATCTTCGTTGATTTGATTGTCATGAATGTGCGAGCGGCCAAAATAGAGTGCGGACACAAATGCAATGCGGTCTGCAAAGTCTGGATACTGTCTGAGGAACTGTTCTGCGGACGCTTCGGATTGAAATGGAATCTCCGGGTAAATGGCGGCCAGCAGATTATCTATATGGGTCATGATCAATTCCTTATGATGGTGTCGACAGGTGCTTTAGAAATTGTGTTCTGGATTGATTTCACGGCAGCAACCAGCTTTTCTGGTACGCGGAACGATTTTTTAATTTCGCTGGTCCAGTCTGGTGTGTCGATGGTCCACTGTATAAACTTATTGTAATCAGTAGTGCTTAGCGTAATGAAGTACTTATTGCATAGTATACCGGAGACACGCTGCTCCAGAAATTTCCTGACGGCAGGGTAAATTTCAATATAGAAAGCGCAAGAAATTGCGAAGCCGACAAGGTCTGATTTCTTTGCCAAGTTTTCAAGATGCTCGATGAATGCACCCGAATGCGATGTGTAGGCTGGATCACCACGTTTGATGATTGCTTGACTAATGGCGTAGAGCTCTTCCTGACTCATTGGCAATATCACAGTTAGTGTTTTTCAAGCACTTAAGAGTTGCGTGGAACGCTGTGTCTAGAGACTTGAGACTAGCCCAGTTGCCATGTGGCTGGCAAGGGTCTGGAATGCAGAAACCATTCGCCAAATCAGATACCTAGCGTAAATGCTGCCAAGCATCGGTCCGGTAGAATGAAAAAGCAGCAATGCCTTGAGGCCCCCCGCCCTGGCTGCAGTGGTGGTAATCGGCCAATCACTGCCGCTCAGATGTGCCGTTCGCATTTGCTCGTTTGAAGATTAGGTAAAGCGCGCCTGCGCCATTCAGGCTGTGGCTGAGTCGCTCGGCCTCGGTGTCAGAACTATCGTGCCGCCGATCACTTCAATGGTCAGTACGTCGCCGATGCTCAGTCCTAAAGTTGCGAGTAGGTCCGGCGGCATGTCAATGATGACGTCGCCACTTCCATCCGCAGGATCTTGGCATTTCACTGTCCAGCTTTGGGCTTCGGTCATGACGTTACTCACACTTTGGTCTTAGCGGGCATGATTCATTATGCTCGCAATCTCTTCGCCAGTTGAAGCGTGATGCTGACTGCTGGGCCATCAACTGCCTATCACGGCGGGCAGCTGTCGGCCAATAGCTGCGTGTCACGATGGGCTACGATTGGCTACAAGCTGACGATCATCAACCAAGGTTTTCCGTATGCGTCTGGCCAAATCATCTACCCACCCTGAAAAGCTAGGACACATCGCCTTAAGCTATGGGGTCAAGAAGGTGTGTTGTCCGGACTATTAAGGTTCAATAGCTACTGTTGGCTAAGCTCCATACGCATGCCCGTAACACCAATAGTTGGTCTCGGGTGGGAGAGGTCTCGAACTTTTCCAAGTAGGTCAGATAGTCTTTGCAGTGCGCTAGTTCAAAGGCTTCGCCATGCACAAGTGAATTTCTAATGCTCAGTAACAGGTGCGCTCGTCCTTCTGGGTCTACTATACCAATCGCATGCGTTTTGATGCCTTCACGGATACTTTTTCCTACACTGCCTTGTTTACCAAACAGCCCGTCAATTGCAGAGCTGAGCTGCATAAATCGGTCGCGCTCTGGCAGTGTCCACGCAGCGCCGCAGCATTCCAACATAACGGCGAGTCTGGAATCGGAAACCGCTGCTCTCGTCACGGTACGTACAAATTTTGCAGTAGTGGAGGTGACATTAACTGGTTGGAACAAGTAGGGAAGAGAAAAAGCTTTAGATTTTTGGGTGCAGTGACCGGCACTCAGATAGAAAAGCCCCGCAGGCTGCTTTGCAGCTGTAATAGCCAATGCTTTATCGGAATCTAAAGCCAAGAAAAGCGCTCCCGCAATCCGTCTTAGCGCCGATTCTCCAGCGGCTTCGCTTTTGGCATAGCAGCCTAACCAAGAGTCATTAGCGCCCAACAGAACTCTTCCCGGAGCGTCTCTAAGCGGAGGAAATTGGCCAGGTACTAACTCGCTCCGAAGAAACCTGTACCGATCGGCCAGGAAATCAAGGTTTTGCGTGGCGGGCCACCACACGCATGACGGATCGCTGATCACCTCAGCGCATTGTATTCCCAGCATTGGTATCATGAAGAATCGATCTTCAGATTGCGTCCGCAAAAACTTGGGGAGTTTTTGTGCGAGCAACTGAACCACCTCGTCACCTACAAATTCCAGAACTGTTGTAAACCTTGGACGAGCCGCGGCAAATAACAGTTCTCCTCCGCCGGCCAATTCAACATGTTCGACGAAGAATTTTTGGAGCAGGCTGATAGATTGCTCCAAGCTCCCGTCCAGCATGGATGCTTGGTCGCTTCGAATTAACTGCAGGGCAGAGACACGTTGTTTGTCGAAGTCTACATAAAATTGCAACCCAAATCCGCCGAAACCGCCGTTTTTCGTACCCGTGCTAAATTGCCAAGAGCCACCGGGAGGCGTAAAGCGCAACCCATCCAAAAAAGTCTTGATCACTCTGATTAGAGAGGGGTTTGGCTCTTCCATCGGGTTGTTTCACCTATCATTCGCGTCACCGGACAAGGCGGTCTAGGGCGTTTGACTTTTACTACCCCCGCCCCCGCTTGTCACGGGTTTTGCTCAGCATTAGATTTCTGGGAGGTAGTTCTGGCCGATTCTGTTGAAAAAGTCGGCCATGGTTTCCACGGCAGAAAAGTATGCGCTTGAGATTGACATCTTTACTTTGAGCAAAGGATTGCGGGCTCAAATTTCGCGTAGCTGCGCGCAAAAAAGGCGTTTTCAGCAGTCAGTACGCGGGCAGTCTGGAAGGACCGACTTTTTCAACACAATCGCCCCGTTGCTGACATTCGACATCAGACTAAAGACGGCCCGGGGCATCACTCAGGTGTCTGTGACTAGGGGTGATTCACAGAGCCGCACCGGTGTACAGACAAAACGCTCAAAATTACATTGCAATGAGTGCTCGATATACTAAGCTGCCAGCGCAGTGATGGTTTCCAAGGCGCTGTATTTCCAGCAACTGGATCGTTGAAGCGCTGATCCGGAGCCTGAGAGGCCGCGATGGGAGTGCTTGAGTATTGCCGCCCACTTGCAACGGCGCAGCAAAAATCAACATACATTCCGCCAGCAGTTAGCAGATAGGGATATCACATGATCCTTCCCCACACCCCAGACGTGATCATAGAGTTTGCTGAGTCGAACGGGCATTGTGCCCAGGACTTGTGGGATCGCGAGTATGAACAAGCGCCTACCATTCCATCATCGTTAAGAGCTGCACCGGCACATGCACTCGTCGAGCTGATGAAAACATATGAATTCCCCGCTGCGCGGGCCTTGGATCTTGGTTGCGGAAACGGCCGTAATAGCCTTTTTCTCGCGAGTTTAGGTATGCGGGTCACCGCTCTGGACTTCTGTCCAAAAGCGGTGGCTTTGACACTTGAGCGTGTGGAGGAAGCCGGACTATCAGGTTCTGTCGATGTTGTGAATCAAAACCTTCTAGATGGGATCCCAGGGGACGATGAGTCTTACGATCTTGTAATGGATGCTTATTCGCTTTGCCATTTCACCCGCGACGAAGATCAACGACGCGTGGTACATGAGGTAGCGCGCGTGCTGAAGCCTGGGGGGTACTTTATCAAGATACATGTCGACAGTTCGGACGTTTATTACTTAGAGCGGCTTCATACTCGAACATCCTACGGGCACATTAGCTTTGATCCAGCCAATGGCTTAAAAAAGATGCATTGCAGCTTGGCGACTTACACCGAGCAGGTAGTTCCGCAATTTACCCTTGTCGAGGCTGTGAACATTGCCTTTCCTGACGACGTCCGCGGTAAAGTATACGACCGAAGCATATTTGCCTGCTTGATGCAGAAAGTTAAGAGAGTGATATGAACGAAAAAAATCTGGACCCCTCAACGGGTCAATTCATTGATCCTATGTTTGCGGTCATGATCGCCGCTGCTGTGGGCGAGACCATTATGGTGTGGGTTAAGCAAGGCGCTATCCCTGACTTTTTCACATTGATGATTGTGATAGTAGGTTATGTGAATCTGCTACTGAGTTGGTTCGGATATCATAAGTCAGTGTTGAAAAAACCAATACTTGGGAGCCTCCGCTTTATTGTTACCGTCGTCCTCTTACCGCTCTATCTACTTACCGTCGTGTTGGCAACAAAACCCTTTTATTGCGTTGCCCTGACCTATGCAGCTATATTCTTTCTGTGGTCTTTTTGGGAGCGTCTAAAATACCGAGAATACTCGTTAGAACAGAGTTTTCTATGGTTTCAGCTCAGGCCATACAATGTGATGGTGTATGTTGCGGCCATCTATGTGGTAATGGCTGAATTTATCCCTGCGTCTAGTGCCTCAATACTGCCTGATTGGGTTTTCTCGCTTGCCGACCCACTGGGCTTGTTGGTGATCGTTTGTGCCATCGTCGTGCTCCGAGCTCAGAAAAGTAGTAAAAATAGCAATACGCCTATTTCGAAAATTTTCGGCCAGATCAAGATTTTGCTATTTGGTGGTCCTGCGGACGTTTAAAGGAGCCTGCGACAAAGGCATTCCCCCTGATTGACGCCTCATACCTCTTTTAGCTGCTAACGCCCATAGCGGATGGCATCTATGGGGCGATTGTGTTGAAAAAGTCGGTCCTTCCAGACTGCCCGCGTACTGACTGTTGAAAACGCCTTTTTTGCGCGCAGCTACGCGAAATCTGAGCCCGCAATTCTTTGCTCAAAGTAAAAATTTCAATCTCAAGCGCATACTTTTCTGCCGTGGAAACCATGGCCGACTTTTTCAACAGAATCGGTCGACTTCTGCCGGTCAAGGCGCACCCCGTGCGCTTGTCAAATTCGATGCAAACAACAGGTCACGTCGAATGCAAATGGGTGGTCAAGCCCATGCAATTACGCAGCAGCGGTGGGCACTATGTTCGGCCACTAGGGTGATTTGACGTAAGCGCCAACAATCCCCTTCATTGCGGACATGTTGGTTCCCCGAAATTTGCTAGATATGCGGGGAATCAGTCATCGTGCACTTAGGCTCGTCAGTTGCATCTATTTTGCAACAGTTGCATTTATTGCTCAATGTCACAATTCCCAAAATGCCCAGCAGGCAATCCAATGAAGCTCGGGACCGTCTCGACAGAGAGGAGCGACTGAGAAAGCTTAATCTTGCTATTCAAAGCGTAAAAGATAGAGAGTTTCAAAAAAACCAACGCCCGGCTCGCCTTACCATAACCCGATTAAAAAAAGATTGCGCTATGACCAGCCTGCATTCTTTCCCGGAACCTTTCAGATCGGAAATATCAAATGTTTTTAAGTCAGCATCTGAACCCAAAGATATCTTCCATGACCGGCTAATCAAATGGGCAGTTTCTAAGTATGCAAAACTTTTGATACCGATTTCTGCAAACAAACTTCGTCGAATAGCTGGATTACCTATTAAAGACCTCCTTAGCTGCCGTGAGATGGTAATCAAATATGCGCAAGTGCATAATTTGAGCTATCACTCAAAAAGCTCGCTTTCGCCCTTTGCCAATCTGCACGGGCCTACAGAGCACTGACTCAATCCAAATGAACCTATGCATTGTCGGCGCCGATGCAGAAGAGACCCAGTTTCCGAGATTTCACTGCCCCAGTTTGACTCCTCGTGAATAATTGTCTGTGCTGGACTTTTGCAGGTTTGGAGATGGGGCAGTCTTGCGTCGGCAGCTGGGTCTGTTGTGGTCAGGCGGCGTAATGTGAAAGCTTGCATGAGGCTGAAAACGTCGAGCTTGACACGAGATAAAAAAACTAACCCCCTGGTACGCAGTACGCGACAGGTTCCGCCCGAGGCGTGGGGGCTAATCCACTTTGCACAATCAGAAGGACGGTCGCGTGATTTCTTTTTCCGACACAATGATTCTGTTGACCAATCCGTATTCCAATGCTTCTTCAGCATTGAGCCAGAAGTCACGCTCGGTGTCAGCGCTGATTTTTTCTGCCGTTTGTCCGGTGGCTTGGGCGAAGATTTTGTCCAAGCGTTTTTTCATCCTGACAATTTCATTCATATAAATCTCGACATTACTCGCTGGCCCTTGAAAGCCTCCCGACGGTTGATGCAGCAGGAACCGTGTGTTCGGAAGCGAGTAGCGATTTTCTTTCTTGGCTGCGGCGTAAATCAGAGCGCCCGCACTCGCGACGCTGCCGGAGCCAATCATGACCACCGGCGGGGCAATAAAACGAATGGCATCGAAGATCATGTCGCCCGACTCAACATGCCCACCCGGTGAATTGATGAAGACGTAAATAGGATCATCGTTAATGGACGCAAGAATGTGCAGTTGTTGCACAACGTCCTTGGCCATCCGCTCATCCACCACTCCCGTGATGAATACCTTACGAGCCTTGATCGCATACTCCATCAATTTGGCACTGACGGCGCCCTGTTGTTCTTTGGTGTCCTGCTCTTGTTCGTCGGTGTTCATAGCGTCTCCCAGACCTATTCAAAGTTCCATTTTAGGCAAGCCATATCCACGGGCGTGCCTTCTGGCTGAAGGGAGCATAAGCAGCTCCCGAATCGTAAACCGTTGCGACTTTAGGCGTTCGGCCGGATGTAAGTCAAAGCCTTTGGCGGCGCCTTGCTAGAACCTTGGTGAGCCATCGACCCGACGAAACTCACCGTTGGATCTTCCGGGTTCCAGCCAAAGTGCAACACAAAAATGCATCGCGCCGTCACGATGGGCAGCTTCAAAAAAAATATGCGAAGCAAGCTTGCAAAACAAAAATTTGCTTCTACGCTCGAAATGTTCTTACAAGACCGTGGAAGTTTTTCCTACTCTTCTGACGAATAAAGTCGTACTCAGGATGAGGACGAGCCAAATGCCTGATTGGCATGTTGGCGCATTGCGTGCTTCCACGCCTTGGAGTTTCTTCAAGAGGATACAGGGATGATCCGTAAGCCGTTATCGCCTTATCAGCGCGACATTTGGGTTGCCGCTGCTCAGTTCCCAGAAAGCAATCAGTACACGCTTTTCTGCTACGACCGACTCGTTGGCGAAGTGGATGAACAGGCTTTGCGTCACGCAATGGCCTCTGTTGCCAGACGCACCGATGCCTTCGGCCTGCGCCTTGGGGAAGAAGACGGTGAACCTTTTCAATGGCTCGCCGCCGAATTGGATGTCTCGATAACGACCCTTGATCTTACGCATGAATATGATCCCGACGCTGATATCCAGGCCTGGTTGCGCAATGCGTTTGGCTTCAGTTATGCCCTGGACGGCAGCCAATTGGCTGACCTGTTCCTGCTTCGAGCAAGTGATTCAACGTATGTCTATGTCCGGGCGCACCATGTTGTATGCGACGCCTGGGGTTTGCAGTACTTCATGGGTCAGGTACGTGATGAATACCTGAGATTGACCGCAAATGCGGTGACGGAAACGCAAACCCACGCGACATCCTTTTTGGCGGTCAATGAGGCCGACGACTACACGCAATTGGAACAGTACAGGGAAGATCGTGCCTACTTTTCCCAAGTATTGAGTGGGGTCGAGCCTGCCCTGTTCAGCCGCAAGCTGCCTGCTGGCGCGCGAAGTAACGCTCGTTACGCTATTACCCTGGAGCGGCCGCTGCTGACCACCATCAGAGACCGTGGCGAGTCCCCGTTCCTGTTTCTCAGCGCCGCGATCGCGCTTTATCTGGCCCGTGTGCACCAATGCGATGAGGTCGTGCTCGGGATTCCGGTACTGAACCGTGCTGACCGCAGGGCCAAGGCGGTGGTTGGGCATTTCGCCAATACTTTGCCGTTGCGCGTTGAGATTATTCCAGGCCAACATATCGAGGAGTTTGTTGCGCAATTGCGGCAGGGCATTCGTACGTTGCTGCGCCATCAGCGTGTGCCGCTGGGGGACGTAGCCAAGGGCTCGGCGCCGTTGTTCGATACCACCATTTCCTACATGCGCTGGCCGAAGGCCGTCTCGATCCCTGGCGTAACCTGTGAAACCGTAGCGCAGACCCATGCTCATGATCAGGATGCACTGGCGATATGGGTGTCGGAGTTCGATGACCACAGTGATGTGCAGGTAGACTTCGAATACGCCTGTGATGTTTTTGATGAAGACTTCACGATAGAAGCGGCCGCGAAGCATATCGAGACGCTTCTTCGCGCGCTGGTGGGAGGCGACAACCAGCAGGCGGTGGACCTTGAGCTGTTATCGGCTCGCGAATACAACGACTTAGTTTATGCGCGCAACAACACCACCATTCCATTTCCCAGCGACACCACATTACCCGAACTGTTTGCCGCACAGGTGGCACGAGCACCGCAACAGACAGCCTTAATTCACTCGGATGGCGGTTGTGTGAGTAACGCCGAGTTGCATCGCCAAGCATCGGCTGTAGCCACCGTGCTTCGGGCCCATGGTGTAGGGCCCGATGACCGGGTCGCAGTAATGATTGAGCGTGGTCGCTACCTGTTGCCCGCTATCCTCGGCATCCAGTTGGCTGGGGCCGCCTACGTGCCCATCGACCCGAAATACCCACTTGATCGAATAGAACTGTTGCTGGAGGATTGCGGTGCCAAGGTCGCATTGGTAGTGGATCTTGCCCTT
The DNA here is from genome assembly GCF_016405635.1 of Pseudomonas sp. MF6755. NCBI lineage: Bacteria > Pseudomonadati > Pseudomonadota > Gammaproteobacteria > Pseudomonadales > Pseudomonadaceae > Pseudomonas > Pseudomonas sp. MF6755. Next base: position 76,764 of record NZ_JAEKDA010000024.1, on the reverse strand, counting down.
CCTGCGACGCTCTGTACCGTCCTACAAATGGCAAAGATGCCACTCGCCTCAGACGAATCCGTGTTGTTGCCAGTGGCGACCTCCACAAATTTGGCTTACGTGATTTACACCTCCGGTTCCACCGGCACCCCAAAAGGGGTGATGGTAGAGCATCGCGCAGTCGTGAACCGTTTGTGCTGGATGCAACGCCAGTACCCGATCGGCGAGCAGGACGTACTGCTGCAGAAGACGCCGACAGCCTTTGATGTATCCGTCTGGGAACTATTCTGGTGGAGTTTTTCCGGAGCGCGCTTATCTCTGCTGCCGCCCGGGGCGGAGAAGGATCCTCGTGAGGTTCTGCAAGCCATACAACGCGACCGTGTCACCGTGATTCATTTCGTGCCATCCATGTTGTCGGTACTGCTTGACCTGCTGGAAAACGATGTACTGGCTCGGGAGCAGGCACTCAGCTTGCGGCGGGTGTTTTGCAGCGGCGAGGCACTGGCGCCGGCCCAGGCAAACCGCTTCAAGCGGATATTTGGTGAGTCGGTCGCCCTAGTCAACCTCTATGGGCCTACCGAGGCGACCGTCGATGTCTCGGACTTCGTGTGCCCCAGTGATCCCATGCCGCGGGTACCTATCGGGAAACCCATCGATAACATTCAACTGTATGTCTTGGGCAAGGGCTACAAGCCGCAACCTATCGGTGCGGCCGGTGAGCTTTACATTGGGGGTGTCGGCGTTGCGCGGGGGTATTTGAACCGGCCGCAACTGACGCAAGAACGCTTCGTTTGCGACCCGTTCAACCCGGGCGCCAGGCTGTATCGCACAGGTGACCTCGCGCGTTGGCTGGCTGATGGCAACCTGGAATATCTGGGCCGCAGTGATGATCAAGTCAAGATCCGTGGCAACCGGGTCGAGCCCAACGAAGTCCGTGACCATGTAGAGTGCTTGCCAGGTGTCAGGAGCGCTGCCGTAGTGGCCTGCTCTTCACAGACTCGCGGTACATATCTGGTTGCCTACTACGTGGCAGATACTGAGCAGGACGCCGGGGTATTACGCGCCGGACTCGCGGCGGTAATACCGGACTTTATGGTCCCTGCGTTCTTCGTGTATCTCGATCAGATTCCCCAGACCAACAACGGCAAACTGGATCGTGACCGTTTGCCATCGCCGCAACGCTTGCTGGTAAGCGTTGCGCCACGGACGACGACCGAAACTTTATTGGCGACGGTCTGGGGCGAGGTTCTGGGAGTATCCAACGTTGGTATCTATGACGACTTCTACAGCCTGGGCGGTGACTCGATCCTTATGCTGCGCATACGCGCCGAGTCGGAGCGCCAAGGCCTGAGTTTTCAGTTAGCCGACCTGCTGCGCAACCCCACGGTCGCTGGCCTGGCGGAGCACGTGGTACGGCCGGTCAAGTCCCAGGGCATTGAGCCTTTCGAGCTGGTCTGCGAAGTTGATCGTCCAAGGCTTGAAGGCCTGGAGGATGCCTTCCCGGTCAGCAGGCTGAGCCTGGGCTTGCTGTTTCATTCCAGCCAGCGGCCCGAATCGTCGATCTACCACGATGTCTTCCGCTACTGCTTTGAATTGGCGTGGGATGAGTCAGCCTTTCGACGTGCGGTTGACACCGTCGTGCAGCGTTTCCCCGCACTGCGTTCGTCGTTCGACCTGATCGGGTGCACCGAGCCGATGCAGTGTATTCATGGGGAGGCCGCCAGCCAGCTGGCAATTATCGATTTAAGAGGACAGGACAGCGCTCACGCGCAGATCGACCAGCATATTCATCAGCGCCGGTTTCACCGATACGTGGTTAACCAACCGACGTTGTACCTGTTCACGGGGTTCATCCGCGAGACAGGGCTGGAGTTGGTCTTCAGTTTTCATCACGCGATCCTGGATGGCTGGAGCGTGGCCACGATGATCGCCGCGTGGGTGGCCGCTTACCGTGGCCAGCTCATGACTACCGATATCGCCCCCGCACTGGCCAGTTTTGTGCGCGAGGAACGGAACGCGCTGGCCACCAAGGACACCGCGGACTATTGGGCTCGTTTGCTTGATGGCAAGCCCATGACCCGACTCGATGGGTTTCGCGCCCACGAGCCAATCCGGGGTGAAGAGGAGGTAATGGGTCAATGGGTAGCCTTGCCGGATGAACTGTTGGCGCAGGTCAAGACTATGGCCGCACAACGTGCGGTGCCGCTGAAGGCACTGTTGTTGGCTGCCCACTGCCTGATGCTTCACGTGCTCACGCGCTCGGACACGGTGGTTACTGGTGTGGTAACCCATGGCCGGCCGGACCTGGCTGGCACTGATCAGATGGTCGGTTTGTTTCTCAATACCTTGCCGGTCTGTTCGCTGACGGCGGGGCGAACCTGGTTTGGGATTGTCGATGAGATTGTGCGTCAGGAGCGCGATGGCTATGCGCATCGCCGTTACCCCCTCAGTGCCATTCAGCAAGCCCAAAACGATGTGCTTCATACCGCCTTCAATTTCGTGAACCTGCACGTGCTCGCGTCGTTGCATGAGTTGCGCGACCTTCAGGTCTGGGAAGAGACAAATTTCTCGTTGTTCGTCAGTGCTATCGCCAACCCCGTGGGGGATGGTATGTACCTGCGGGTCGATACCGATGGACATGCCGTAACGCGTGCGCAGGCGGACCTGGTAGGGGTGACATTTGTCGATGTGCTGCGCCGGATGGTCGATACTCCCGATGATGCCGTGGACTTCTCGTTCCTCGCACCGCCACGCGGTGTCACTTCGCTGCCAGAACCTTTGGTGGATGTGGTCACGCAGTTCGAGCGCCAGGTCCGCGCAACACCAAACAGTGGTGCGCTGGCATTAAACGATGAGCACTGGACATATCGCGAACTAGATCAGGTATCCCGTTACGTGGCCACTCGTTTAAGAGCCACAGGTGCAAATCCCGGTGCCGCCATTGGCGTAGCGATGAACCGGTCGCCGGAGATGATCGCGGTGATCTGGGGGATTCTGCGGGCCGGGTTGATCTGTGTACCGTTGGATGTGAGCTACCCAGCCCATCGCCTTGCGTTGATCCTAGAGACCGCACAGCCATACAGAGTTGTTGCTCATCCGCAACATGCCGGAGTCGCAGCCAGTGACATTGTCCTGCAAGCCGAGGAGGTGGTAGCGCCTATTGTCACTCAAGCCTACGCCGCCCCAGGCTTGGACGACCTGGCCATGCTGCTGTTTACCTCTGGTTCCACCGGTCGGCCCAAGGGCGTGGGGCTGCCTCACAGGATGTGGGCCAACTACACGCAATGGCAGCTGCGGGTTCCCAGTGGCAGGCCGGGGCTGCGCACGTTGCAGTTCGCCCCCTTGAGTTTTGACATGTCTTTCCAGGAGATTTTCTCCACCTTGTGTGGCGGGGGGGAACTGCGTCTGGTCTCCAATGAGGAGCGGCTTGATCCAGGCGCGCTGTTGCGTCTGCTTGATCACCATCAGGTCCAGCGAGCCTTGCTGCCATTCGTTGCGTTGCAACGACTGGCCGAGGCATCCAATACCCTTGGCCTGCGGCCACGTGCCCTGCAGGTGGTGGTGTCGTCCGGCGAGCAGTTGCGTATCACCGAGGACATACGGGAATTCTGCAGGGCAATGCCGGATCTGTTGCTGGAGAACCAGTACGGACCGACTGAGACCCATCAGGTGACGTTCCATTCGTTGACCGGAGATCCCGCGACGTTTCCCGCCCTGCCGCCCATTGGCCAGCCGTTGGATGGCGTCGAGATCCAGCTCCTCGACGCTAGCATGCGGCCGGTACCCGTGGGTGTTACCGGTGAAATATACGTGGGCGGTGAGTGCCTGGCCCGTGGTTATCATCGCGCCCCTGAGCTCACCGATGAGCGTTTTATACCGCACCCTTGGCGTGCGGATGCCAAGCTTTACCGCACCGGTGACCTGGGCCGAGTATTGAGTAACGGCGACGTGGTGTGGCTCGGCCGGGCTGATACGCAGGTCAAGGTACGTGGCTTCCGTATCGAGCCGGTCGAGGTGGAGCTCGCAATCATGCGACAGGCTGAACGCCAGCCGGGCCTTAAGGGTGTTGCCGTGGTCGCCAGAGATCGGGATGGCACCGATGCATTCCTTGCTGCGTTCTTGAGTGGTGAGCAGAGCCAGGTCGACATGAGTGATTTGAAAAAGGCGCTGCGAGCGGAGCTGCCGGACTTTATGGTCCCCTCGTTTTTCGTATGGGTGGATAGCTTCTCGCTGACGCCCAGCGGCAAACGCGACGACGCAGCACTGCGGGCAATACCACTGGCACAAGCAGCGTTGGTGGAGTACGAAGCGCCTCGTGATGAATATGAACGCACGATAGCCGAGCTTTTGTCCGAGTTGCTGGATGTGCCGGAGGTCGGCATTCGTGACGACTTCTTCGAACTGGGTGGCACTTCGTTGACTGCAATGCGGTTGGTGCTGACCCTTGAGAAACGATTTGGTATCGATGTCCCCATTGCTGCCCTGATTGAGGCACCTACCATTGCCGGCTTGGCCGAAAGGCTGCGGGGACGCAACGCTGTGCTGGCGTTTGATCCTCTGGTGCCCATCAGGACCAGCGGCAGCCGTATACCTTTGTTCCTGGTTCATCCCCTGGGCGGACATGTCTTGTGCTACTTGCCACTGGCTCGCGCTCTTCCAGCCGATATGCCTGTGTATGCCTTGCAAGCGGCAGGTAGCGGCCAGGGCAGCACACCACTGCAGAGCATTGAGGAAATGGCGACGGAATATCTGGTCGCAGTCCGGCGCGTGCAACCGCAGGGCCCGTACGTGCTGGCGGGCTGGTCATTTGGCGGATTCGTCGCCTATGAAATGGCCCGCCAGCTGCGAGCGCTCGATCCTCATTCAGTTGAGCAAGTGATCGTACTGGACTCGATCACCATTGATCGCGATCGCTTCATGGGGGCAACCGATGATGCCTTGCTGCAGTTCTTCTATTGGGAGCTGGTCTGGTTTGAACGAAGCCACGAAAAAGTCGAGCCGCTGCCGGCTGAACTGAGCCTGGACGAGAAGTTGGACCACATCGTCGAGGGAGCCATCAGTCACGGCGTGCTGCCTGAGGGTACGCCCCGGGCCACGGTACGGCGCTTGTACGAGCTGTTTCGGGCGAACTGGCGTGCGCTGATGGAGTATCGCCCGCCAGTGACCGACTGCAACTTCGCGCTGCTGCGCGCCGACGGACCCTTGCCGGCCTCCCTCAAGCCTATGCACGACGCGGCGGGTACGCACTACAACGAGCCGAGCAATGGATGGAGGCATTGGACCAGCGGCAACCTCACGGTCATCGATGTGCCGGGTGACCACCTGCTGCTCATGAAGGAGCCGTATGTCGCGTCTGTGGCTGCGGCGATCACTGGGTTGCTTCTCCCTTCCACGCACTCCGACGGAAATCAACCATGACCCGCCAACGCAAGAAAGTCGTGATCATAGGCGCCGGGATCGGCGGGCTGGCGGCGGCTGCCTGCCTGAGCAAGGCAAACTTTGATATTGAGCTGTATGAGCGCGCCAAGGAATTACGCGCGGTGGGCTCCGCCTTGTCGCTAATGCCCAACGCGCTCACAGCGCTTGCCAGGCTTGGGGTGAAACCGGACTTCAAAGAGGCTCAGCCATTCGAGTCGTTGCGATTTCTCACCCGACGCGGGCGGCCGATCAGGTCGATTGATTTCGGCAGCATGTCGCGCCAGCTCGGCCAACCCAACCTGGCAATCCATCGGGCCAGCCTGCAACAGGCGCTGCTTGAGCAAGTGTCAGACTGCAAGATCGAGTTGGGCGTGACTGCCACAGGCTATGCCGAAGAAGGAGACGGCGTTGTCGTGACCTTCAGCGATGGGCGAGAGGTATATGCCGATATCTTGATTGGTGCCGACGGTTTCAACTCGGCTATACGCGCCACACTTGCTGGTCCAGAGCGGCCAACCGACTGGCACTACATTATCTGGCGCGCCACGCTTGCATTCAGCCACCCCAAGGTTACCCAAGGGTATGTGGCGCACTATTGGGGGCGCGGGCAACGCTTCGGCCTGGCTGACATCGGCGGCGGCAATGTTTATTGGTGGGGGACCAAGAACATGCCTGCCGAGCAGGCTCAGAACTGGTGTCGTGGCAAAGCCGGAATCCAGCAGTTATATGCAGGTTGGGCCGACGAGGTGCAAGCCGTGATCAGCGCCACTGCAGATCACACGATCACCAGCCTGCCGGCTCAGGACCGTCCATTTCTCGAGCGATGGGGCGCCGGGCCCGTAACGCTGCTAGGCGATGCCGCGCATCCGATGCTCACAAGCCTGGGCCAGGGTGCTGCGATTGCCATAGAAGACGGCGCGGTCCTTGCCCACTGCCTGACCACTATCGACGATTCCCAGGTGGCCCTGCGCGCCTATGAAGATCGTCGACGCGATCGTGCCCGAGCCATGGTCGAAAGCTCACGGGCGCTGAGTTGCGTGGAGCAGCTGGAACATCCACTGCGCACCTTCGCCCGCGACGTCTACTTTCGATTTGCTCCAGAGAGCACCTTCACACGGCAAAACGAGCTGGCGCTGACATTCCCGGGGGTCGAGTGATGACACAGGTTAATCGTCCGCTTTCTGCAGTGGAGCGTTGGTACTGGCTGTGTGATCAATTCTCGGTGCTGAACGTGATATCCCGGGTACGTGTCCGCGGAGATGTACAGCTTGACGACCTGCGCCGCGGCCTGGATGAGTTGCAAGCTCGCCATCCGCTGCTGCGTGTAAGGATCGAGCATGATAATGGCCTCAATCCTCGATGGTTGCCCTGCGAACAACCCATCCCCTTGCGCGCTGTGCGCGGTGAGCATGATGAGCAGTGGGTGGATGAAGTCAATGCTCGTGAACTGGTGGAGCGAGTCGACCCGAACAATGGGCCACTGATCCGCGCGGTGCTGGTCAGTGGTGCCAATAACGTGCATGACTTACTGGTGGTGGTGCCGCATATCATCGCCGATGGCACGACCGTGTTGTCGCTGTCCGAACAATGGCTGTTGCTGGCGGCCGATCCTCATGCTCCGCGTTGGACGGCGCGGGTGCTGGCTCCGGCGGAAGACTTGCGGCCCGCACAGTATGCCGGCGAGCCAGCGGAGCAAAGCCTCGCCGTGCAGACCGCAAGCGACCAGGGATTGATGGCTCGGTGTCGACCTGGCCGTGTCGAACCCAGCGTCGCGGTTGCGCTCGACGCACGCCGCACTCGTTTGTTGCACCGAGAACTGGATGAGCAGCAACTTGAGGCCCTCATGCGTGCATCCCGTGAGCAAGACACCACGGTGCACGGTGCACTTACCGCCGCCTTGGTGTTGGCTGCCGCACGCGACGCAGATGCGCAGCCGGGCTTCTTTACGGTTGGCTCACCCATCGACTTCCGAAGTGAATTACAACCTGCCGTACGTAACGATGAGGTAGGAACTTACGTCGCCACTGTTCCATCGGTGGTCGACGCCGCTTTGCCGTTTTGGGACTTGGCCCGTGCCCTTACTACCGACCTCAAACAACGCAAGCAGAAGGGCCATCACTTTAACCTGGTAACACTGGTAGTCGCTGCGGCACCGCTGTCAATGGAGCTCGCTCGTCCGTTCATGGCGTTCATGGAGGCTGAGGGGCCCATAAACCTGTGTTCGTCGAACATAGGGCGCTATCCATTTGTAGACCGCATAGGCAACTGGGAAGTATCCCAGGCGCAGTTTCTGACGGGTATCTCAGTTAACGGTTATTTCGTTGCCACCATCAACAGCAGCCACGGTCGGCTGTTCTGGAACTTTACCCACATCGACGAAGCCATCCCGGCCAATCGCGCACAGTGCCTGGCTGATGAGTGCGTGCGCGAACTGCTATGTGCCCTTGATCAGCCGCCCCGATCCGTTCCTGAGGAGCAATGACATGATGTTCAGCAGCAAGCCTTTGCCGACCCAAGGCAAATTTGTATTGATTACCGGGGCCTCATCAGGCCTCGGACGAGAAACCGCTATGCACCTGTCTGAACAAGGTTTTGAAGTTGTTGCGGGGGTACGCCGGCCCGCCGATGGGCAGGAACTGGTCGCGCAGTGCACGTCGGGGCGAATTACCACGGTGATCATCGATGTGACCGATGAGGACACGATCAACTCTGCGGCAGCCAGTGTATCCAAGCTGATCGGTCCGGCAGGTCTTTGGGGACTGATCAACAATGCCGGGATTTGCGTTTCTGCTCCACTGGAGTGCGTGTCGAGCGACCTGCTGCGCAAACAGTTAGAGGTCAATCTGATTGGTCAGCTTGCTGTTACACGAGCGTTTCTGCCGTTGCTACGTCGTTCAAACAGTGCACGGTTGGTCAATATAACGTCGGGGCTTGGCTCGGTTGCAATTCCTTATCTGGGGGCTTACTCCGCCGCGCAATTTGCCAAAGAAGGCCTCAGCGACGCTCTGCGCCGTGAGCTGGCGCCCATGGGGATTGCCGTCTCAGTGGTGAGCCCGGGCGCAATCTGGACACCGATCTGGAACAAGATCTCGGTCGAAGGCGAGCGTGCACTAGCGTCAGTTCCAGAGGCTGTCGCCACACTTTATCGTGAGACGTATCTGCGCTTTCTGAAGGGTAACGAGGAGGGAGCACGCAACAGCCTAACCCAGCCGGCTGATGTCGCTGCCGCCGTATTTGCGGCACTCACGGCGAGCAAACCGAAGACCCGCTATCGAGTTGGCGCCGATGTGAGGCGCGGTACCCTGCTCGCGCGGCTGCTGCCCGACGCCATGATCGACAAGATGTTCCGGCCTATCGTTACTCCGGCACCGGCTGACAAGGAGGTGCAACGTGTCTGACCGTCAACTTCGGCTGGGAGAGGAATTGATTTCGCCTTTGCATTCACTGTATGACGGCCTGCAGGTTGATGGCGCATCACGGCCTGCACACCTGGCACCGAATCATCCGGTGTGGTTGGTGACACGCTACCAAGATGCCCGGACCGTGCTGGCCCATCCCGGCGTGCGGCGCGATGCGAAGCAGGCAGCCGAACTCTATACCCGGCGCACGGGGATCCGGCGTGCGGAAATTGGCGAATCCCTCAGTCACCATATGCTCAACTGCGACCCGCCGGATCATGCACGTTTGCAGGCATTGGTGGGTCGTGCCTTTACCAGGCGCCACATTGAGCGCCTGCAACCGCATATAGAGCGAGTGACCGAAGAGTTGCTTGACGCCATTGCGTTGCGCGAGCAAGCCGACTTGATGGCTGATTTCGCCGTGCCATTGACCATCGCTGTGATCTTCGAGTTGCTGGGAATTCCTGAAGCCGAACGTGATCATGTGCGTGATTCCTGGGAGCGCCAGGCTCAATTGTTGCTACCCGAGGAAGCCAACGCACTAGCAGACCAACAAGCGATGTACCTCAAGAAACTGCTGCAAGCCAAGCGCGAGCAACCGGCTGATGACGTGTACAGCGGCCTAGTCCAGGCTGCCGATGAAACCGGGAAATTGACCGAACTCGAACTGGTAGGCATGGCACATTTGCTGTTGATGAGTGGGTTTGAGACCACTATGAACATGATCGGTAATGCCATGGTCACGCTGCTGACCCACCCTGAGCAATTGGCCCAGTTACGGGCCCAGCCCGATTTGCTGCCCAACGCCCTGGAGGAGTTGGTGCGCCATGACAGCCCGGTGCGCGCGTCCATGTTGCGCTTTACCGTCGAAGACGTGCTGCTGGGTGACGTTACCATTCCCAAGGGAGAGTACATCCTGGTCTCCAACCTGACCGCCAATCACGACGCGGACCGATTTGAGAACCCCGATCATCTTGACCTGACACGTAATACCGATGGCCACCTCGGTTATGGCTTCGGTGTGCACTACTGCGTGGGTGCGGCGCTGGCGCGACTGGAAGGGCGCATCGCTATAGGTCGCTTGCTCGGCCGGTTTCCCAATCTTGCCCTGGCGGTACCTCACTCGGAACTGCAGTGGTTACCGATCACTTTCTTACGGGCCTTGATCAGCGTTCCAATCTTGCCCGGGCCAAGCATTACGTCTACCTCCCCCCTGAAAGGAATACACGATGAATGCCAGAGAAATTCTCACCTATAGTTTGCAGCTCTTGGAAAACGGTGACGCCAGGGCTTGGTGCGACCTGTTTCATGAAGACGGAGTGTTGGAGTTTCCATATGCTCCGCCTGGCTGGAACACTCGCTTCGAGGGGCGCGAGGTGATCTGGGCGCACATGCGTAAGTTTCCGGAACACTTGCAAGTCAATTTCACTGAGGTGTCGTTCTACGACACCAACGACCCTGACCTGGCCATTGGAGAGTTCCATGGCGACGGCGTGGCCAAGGTGTCAGGTGGCGCACTCAAGCAGGACTACATCTCGGTGATCAAGTCGCGAGACGGAAAGATTGTGCTGTACCGCGACTTCTGGAACCCACTGCGCCACCTTGAGGCACTGGGTGGCGTGGAAGCTGCCGCAAAGATCGTCCAGGGGGCCTGACCATGGCACGTGCAGCCGTTATCTGTGGCCTGGGCAGCTATGTACCTGAGGCCATTGTCACCAACGACATGCTTGCCGAAGTGCTGGATACCTCGGATGAGTGGATCCGCACACGCACCGGTGTTGGTCAGCGTCATATTGCGGCGGCTCACCAAAGTACCGGCGACCTAGCGATTGAAGCCGCAAAATGTGCATTGTTGAGTGCCGGACTCAAGCGCGTGCAAGCTGTTGTGCTGGCGACCGCTACCCCGGACTTTTCTTGCCCGGCCACCGCGCCCAGGGTCGCCGCCGCGCTGGGCATGACCGGGGTAATGGCATTCGATATTTCGGCGGTCTGTACCGGGTTTGTCTACGGCCTGGCCGTCGCCAGCGCACTGATCACGGGGGGGGGGGCGCAGAACGTATTGCTCATTGGTGCCGACACCTTCACGCGTACTCTAGACCCCGGCGACCGCTCTACCCGGGCGCTGTTCGGGGACGGAGCGGGCGCGGTGGTGCTGCGCGCTGGAGACAGTTCCGAAGCTGGTGCATTGCTTGGCTTCGACCTGGGCAGCGATGGCACTCAGGCCGGGTTGCTCATGACACCGGTGATCACCCATGAAGAACGGAAAAGCCAGCAGGCAACGGGCTTTTTCAGCATGGACGGACGCGCTGTGTTCAACGAAGCGGTGACTCACATGACTGAGTCGGTGCAACAGCTTCTCAAAACAGTGAACTGGGGCATTGGCGACGTTGATCACTTAGTGCCGCATCAGGCCAACACACGTATTTTGGCGGCGGTAGCAGATCAGCTGGACGTGCCGTTCGACCGCGTAGTGAGCAACCTAAGGGACGTTGGCAATACCGTGGCGGCGTCCATACCTCTGGCGCTGGCCCACGGGCATCGTGCAGGGATCATGCAAGAAGGTGATCGAGTCGTGTTGACGGGATTCGGTGCCGGTCTCACTTGGGGGGCGGTGGCGCTACATTGGCCAAGGATTGTCTAAATCACTTGTTTCAGGGAGAAAAAGTATGCTTTTAGCCATGGAAGAAAAGATTTTCATGCTGCTTAGTGACTACGCCAAGGTGCCTAGAGAGAAAATCTCTGTGCATAGCCGGATGCAGGACTTTGCTGAGGACTCGCTGGCGATCACCGAGTTGTCATTCAAACTGCGTAAGGCGTTCGAAGTGCCTATTGCCGATGAGGATCTTGATCCACTGGAGACGGTGGGTGAGCTGATCGAACTGGTAGATACGCGCCTAACGTCCTGACCCTGACCACAACCAATTCACTGTCTTCACTCCGGACCTGCCGCTCGGCGCAACGGCAAGAGGGCAATTTGGATCAATCATCAAAGCCAGCAATGGCTGGGGGTAGATGTGAGTCAGGACCTTAACTCAAACATCAGTTTGCATCGGGAGTCCGCTTTCTATGAGCAGGATTCCGGTGCGACAACAATCATGACCTTGGCCAACTTTCCGGATGACGTATTGCCGTTGTTGCAAATGGAAAGCCTGATGACGTTTGAAGCGATGGCGTACTTTCGCTGTGACGTGCTAGTGGAGCTAGGATGCTACGACGGACGCGCGCTAGAGATTGCCAGGTTGCTCAATGCGCGGTACCTCGGTGTTGATCTCAACCAGCGGGCGATTCAGCTCCTACAGGATCGTATTGAACGCGAGGGTATGGCAGATCGAGCAGGCACCCTTGTTGGCGATGTGCTAAACCACATTGACTGTGGCCATGCACCGCTAGGGGCGAAGGAGCTGTACCTGTTGCCTTTCAATTTGCTGGGTAACTTTCGTGATCCAGCCCGTCTATTGAAGTCTTTAGCGGCCCGCAACGTCGCCGCAGTGATTTGTGTATTTGGAGACAGTCTCGAGGCGAGCAGCGTCAGACAGCGTTATTACCTCAAGTGCGGGGTGGAGAGGCTAGAGCGCCATTCGCAGGCTGACGGCATGATTTTCACCGGTGTCGATGGTTTTTACTCAAGGTCCTATTCAAAGGCAGCACTGCACTCGCTATTGACGGAATGTGGCCTGACAATTATTCGCACTAGCTCAAACTTGTTTGCCCACTGCGCCACGGTTTTACCCAAAGGAGCGGGTTGCAATCCGCATTGAAGGGCTTTGCAAATCGCACTGATTTGCTGCGAGACCGATGGCGTGAAATCACACGGATTGATGACCAAATTGTTCGAGGTTGAAATATTATGCCCCTGATAATCTATGTACTAGGCGCTGCAATCTTCGCCCTCACCACCAGCGAGTACATGGTGGCCGGTTTAATGCCCGAGTTATCGAGCGACTTCGGTGTTTCATACGCTGCCGTGGGGTATTTGGTGACAATCTATGCTGGCGCCATGGCCTTTGGGGGGCCGTTGCTGACCGTCGCGCTGCTCGCTGTTCCTCGCAAGAAAGCCCTGCTGGGTTTGATTGGTCTATTTGTGGTTGGGCAGATTATCGGCGCGCTGGCGCCGGGCTACGAAATCATGGTGGTCGCACGGCTCGTCACGGCAATTGCGTCTGCGGCATTTTTTGGTGTCGCCCTGACAGCGTGTTCGGAACTGGTGGAAAGCCATTTATTTGGGCGTGCCTCGTCAATGGTACTGGGTGGCCTGATGGTGGGGACCGTCCTCGGATTACCGGCGGCAACGCTGGTTGGCGACTGGTTCGGTTGGCGTATCAGCTTCCTGGCGGTGGCTGTTGTGGCCATGCTAGTCGGGCTGCTGGTGATAAAACTAATGCCGCCGCTTCCGGCGCCTCCCCGCGTTTCGTCATTACGTTCAGAGCTGGCTGTGTTCAGAAACGGCAAACTGTGGGAAGTCTATGCCACCAGCCTATTGCTGATCGGTGCAACCTTTGCGGGCTTCACCTATTTTGTGCCGATCTTGACAGAAGTTAGCGGTTTTTCGGCGGCAATCGTTCCCGCTCTGCTGGTGGTCTACGGTCTTGCAACGCTGGTAGGCAACAATATCGTTGGCAGGTTGGCCGACCGTCATACTATCAGTGTCATCGCGTACGGATTGGTGGCAGCAATTGCTGCAATGGTGATCTTTGCTTTGTTCGGCCAAATCAAAGCCGTCGCGATCGTGGCACTGGTGGTAATCGGCCTGACCGGTGTTTCGATGAACCCAGCCCTAATTACCCGCGGGGCACGTGTTGGACATAACAACATGCTGGTCAACTCCGTACATACGGCATGCATCATGCTCGGCGTTATGGCGGGCTCGTGGATCGGCGGCTGGGGTATTGCAGCTGGCTTGGGGCTACAGGGGGCGCTTTGGGTTGGCGCTGGCCTAGGTGTACTGGCATTAATCTCGCTGTTGCCAGAGCTAAGGACACGTGCCTCTCAATCAACGTTTGCGCGATAGAGGCCACCTTCGCTAGCGCCACCGAAAACGCCTCATGGCCGTTCGTACATCGGGCGTTTGCCGTACACAACTCCAAACTGCCTGTTCTTTGTCCGTGAAGAGCAGGTATGTGCCCGTTAGAACGCGATTTTCTGGGTTGTCTGACCAGCTATTGAAATGCCTGTTTAGTCAAAGTTCTGAGAAATCAGTCGTTATGACTTTCGTGCTGTCAGTTGCATCTATTTCCGATTAGTTGCATCTATTTCCAAATGTCACAGCCGCCGCCCACCAGCGCCGGCCCGGATGCCGAATGGTGTGGCTGACGAAACGGGCGATTAGGCCAATGGCTCAGCGGAGCCAGGCTGACCACCGATTGGATCGCGGCGACTTCCAGGGCTTCCTGCTCGCTCAGCGGTGGCAGTAAGCCCGGTAGCCGACTGGCAAGCAAGGTCTTGCCGGTGCCCGGTGGCCCGCTGAACAACAGGTTATGTGCGCCTGCCGCCGCGATCAGTAGAGCGCGCTTGGCTGCCAATTGGCCCTGCACTTCACTCAGGTCCGGGTAAGGTTTGTTTAAATACAGCAAGCCATCGGACTTGTACGGTTCAATCGGCACATGCCCGTTCAGGTGGGCCACTACCTGCAGCAAATGATCCACCGCAATCACTTTCAACCCCGACGCCAGGCAGGCTTCCTCGGCATTTTCGCGTGGCACTATCACGGTGCGCCCGGCCTTGCGGGCTGCCAGCGCTGCCGGCAACACACCTTTCACCGCCCGTACCTCGCCGGACAGGGCCAACTCTCCCAAACATTCCACGTCATCGAGCATCAACGCCGGCACCTGCACGCTGGCCGCGAGGATCCCCAGGGCAATCGCCAAATCAAAACGCCCGCCGTCTTTGGGCAAGTCGGCAGGCGCAAGGTTAAGGGTGATGCGGCGGGCTGGGTATTGCAGCGCTGAGTTCAGGATGGCGCTGCGCACGCGGTCCTTGCTTTCCTTCACTGCCGTTTCCGGCAGGCCCACCAGCGTCAACGATGGCAAACCATTGGCCATATGGACCTCGACGGTGACGGCAGGGGCTTCGACGCCGACCTGGGCGCGGCTGTGGACGATGGCGAGGGACATGCTCGTTCCTTGAAAGAGAGGCCGCTTCCTGCGGGTTTTTCAAGGGTAGACGAGGTGGGGAAGAGCGAGGCGGGGGAGGTTTTACAGAACGTATCCGGAGTCGTTCGCAGCGCTTTATGTGGGAGCTGGCTTGCCTGCGATGCAGACGCCTCGGTGTATCAGAAAGACTGAGGCGATACTATCGCAGGCAAGCCAGCTCCCACACTGACCGCGTTTATTCAGCGGCGGGTGGCGTCAACTTGGCTTCCAACTCCGCCACCTTCGCCTCCAGGCTCTCCAACCGCGCACGCGTGCGGGCCAGCACCACCATTTGGCTATCAAACTCTTCCCGGCTCACCAGGTCGAGCTTGCTGAAGCCGCTTTGCAGCAATGCCTTGAACTGGCTTTCGATTTCGTTGCGGGGCAGCGGGGTGTCGCCGCTGAACAGGCGAGAGGCGTGGCCGCTCAGGGCGTCGAGGAGGTCTTTGGGCGCGAGCATGGGAAATATTCCGGAAAACTGTTGGCGGGCAGTGTACCACGCAGCGTCTATAGTCCTTTCACGGCCGCAGGCGCACGCTTTTCGCGCATAGTGACGGGCGGCCGCGCACTGTTTTGATGCGCATTGAGGCCACGCAAACGCCCCGTGGGTGGGTAAAAGTAGGCAAAGGATTGATTTCAGTGATTTTTACGGAGCTGGCAAGGTTTCTGCTTAGACGATCATGACCCATGCACTGATGCAGTCGCTGTGACGAATGCAGTGCGCTGACGGATCAGGGATACAGGTTTCGTCACCAGTGGTTCGCTGGCGTCGCAACGGCAAATGCCGAGGCGACGATGCGTTACAAAGCCAGGCACTGCGCTTAGACTTGAGACGGGTTTGTTTTCCTGGGGCAAGTCCACCAATTCGGGAGAGAGTTTTCATGAAGCTAGTCACTGCCATCATCAAGCCGTTCAAGTTGGACGATGTACGCGAGTCACTGTCCGAGATCGGCGTGCAGGGCATTACCGTCACTGAGGTCAAGGGCTTCGGTCGGCAGAAGGGTCATACCGAGCTGTATCGCGGCGCGGAATACGTGGTCGATTTCCTGCCGAAGGTGAAGATTGATGTCGCCATTGACGACAAGGATCTTGACCGGGTTATCGAGGCGATAACCAAGGCGGCCAACACCGGCAAGATCGGTGACGGCAAGATCTTCGTGGTCAATCTGGAACA
Source organism: Pseudomonas sp. MF6755 (assembly GCF_016405635.1). Classification (NCBI taxonomy): domain Bacteria; kingdom Pseudomonadati; phylum Pseudomonadota; class Gammaproteobacteria; order Pseudomonadales; family Pseudomonadaceae; genus Pseudomonas; species Pseudomonas sp. MF6755. Next base: position 60,667 of record NZ_JAEKDA010000024.1, on the reverse strand, counting down.
GGCTATTCGAATCCGTACCGGCGAAACCGATACCGACGCAATCTAAGCCGCCAAACCCCAACGCCCCAGGAGAAAACAATATGACTCTGCGTAAATTCGCAGGGCTCGGAGCCCTGCTGTCCATCGTAATGCCAAGCCTGGCCATGGCGGCAGATGAAGTGGCTGCTCCAGTCCTCAACTCCGGCGACACCGCCTGGATGCTGACCGCCACCGCACTGGTGCTGTTCATGACCATCCCAGGCCTGGCGCTGTTCTACGGCGGCATGGTCCGCTCCAAGAATATTCTGTCGGTGATGATGCAGTGCTTCGCCATCACTGGCCTGATCAGCATCCTGTGGGTCGTCTACGGCTACAGCATCGCGTTCGATACCACCGGTATGGAACAGGGTGTGGTCAACTTCAACTCCTTCGTCGGCGGCATGGGCAAGGCGTTCCTGGCGGGTGTCACCCCGGCCAGCATCACCGGGCCTGCGGCGCTGTTTCCGGAAGCTGTGTTCATCACCTTCCAGATGACGTTCGCCATCATCACTCCAGCGCTGATTGTCGGTGCTTTCGCCGAGCGTATGAAGTTCTCCGCCATGCTGATCTTCATGGCTATCTGGTTCACCCTGGTCTACGCGCCGATCGCACACATGGTCTGGAGCGGCAACGGTGGCCTGATGTGGGACTGGGGCGTGCTGGACTTCGCCGGCGGCACCGTCGTGCATATCAACGCGGGTGTGGCTGGCCTGGTGGCGTGTATCGTGCTCGGCAAGCGCAAAGGCTTCCCGACCACCCCAATGGCACCGCACAACCTGGGTTACACCCTGGTGGGCGCGGCCATGCTGTGGATCGGCTGGTTCGGCTTCAACGCTGGTTCCGCAGCAGCGGCCAACGGCACTGCAGGCATGGCGATGCTGGTCACTCAAATCGCCACCGCAGCTGCGGCACTGGGCTGGATGTTTGCCGAGTGGATCACCCACGGCAAGCCAAGCGCACTGGGCATTGCCTCGGGTGTGGTGGCCGGCCTGGTCGCCGTGACGCCTGCCGCGGGTACCGTGGGCCCGATGGGCGCCCTGGTGATTGGCCTGGTCGCCGGTGTGGTGTGCTTCTTCTGCGCCACCACCCTCAAGCGCAAGCTGGGCTACGATGACTCCCTGGACGCTTTCGGCGTGCACGGTATCGGCGGTATCGTCGGTGCGATCCTTACCGGTGTGTTCGCAGCCCCGGCACTGGGTGGCTTCGGCACCGTGACCGACATTGCTGCCCAAGTCTGGATCCAGTGCAAAGGCGTCGGCTTCACCGTGATCTACACGGCGATCGTGACCTTTGTCATCCTCAAGGTGCTGGACATGGTCATGGGCTTGCGCGTCACTGAAGAGGAAGAGGCGGTTGGCCTCGATCTGGCGCAACACAACGAGCGCGGCTACAACTTGTAAGTACGCGAAAAAAACATGCCCGGATTGCCGGGCATTTTTTTGCCTGGAGTTTGTCTTTGGCTAAAGGTGTATGGGTTTTTTGTCGACTTTGTGATGGGTTCCACACGGCATTTTCAAGGGTGCAAATGTCTTACAGCTAGGAAGGCGTATTCGGCACTTTGTTTTTTCCCAGAGCGCGCTAGAATGCGCGCCGACGGGCGGAGAACTGTATGTGGCAACAGACCCTGATTACCCTGCGGGCCAAGCCCCGGGGCTTTCACCTGGTGACGGACGAGTTGCTTGCCGGCTTGCCTGAATTAAAGGCGTGCCGTGTGGGCCTGTTGCATCTGTGGCTGCAGCACACCTCGGCCTCGTTGACTGTCAACGAGAATGCCGACCCGGCGGTTCGCCGTGACTTCGAGCGTTTTTTCAACTCGCTGGTGCCGCAAGGGCGTGCAGGGTTCGAACACAACGACGAAGGTCCGGATGATCTGCCGGCGCACTTCAAGGCCAGCCTGCTGGGCTGCCAGCTGAGTTTGCCGGTCAAGGCCGGCCGCTTGGCAATAGGGACTTGGCAAGGTGTTTATCTGGGCGAGCACCGTGATCATGGCGGTGCTCGTAAAGTCCTCGCCACCTTGCACGGTGAAGAGGCATAAGCCACTGGTTATCCAGTGGATGTTGATTTTTTTCCAGCACCCTCGACAGAGGGCGAAGCTGGGCTATAACTAATCTGCTTTTCGCAAGTCATGAGGTAGAACATGAGCGACGATGATCTGGAAAACGACGAACTCGAAGTAGGTGACGAAGACGACACCGAAGAAGGTCTTGAAGCGGCAGCGGAAGATGTTGCGGATGACGATGGTGGCGATGATGCGCCTGTTCCTGCTGCCAAAGGCAAAGCCAAGGCTGCCGTTTCGGTAGATGAACTGCCGAGCGTTGAAGCCAAGAACAAAGAGCGCGATGCCCTGGCCCGAGCGATGGAGGAATTCCTCGCCAAAGGCGGCAAAGTGCAGGAAGTCGAGGCTAACGTGGTGGCTGATCCACCGAAGAAGCCGGATAACAAGTACGGCAGCCGACCTATCTGAGGTCTGCCTCCTGCTTGCTGAAAAAGCCCGCCGTCGCTGCGGGCTTTTTCATGCCCGATGATTTCATTGGGCCCTGTGGTGATTCAAATGTGGGAGGGGGCTTGCTCCCGATTGCAGTCGTTCAGCCGGTACATTGGCGACTGACAGACCGCTATCGGGAGCATGCCCCCTCCCACATTTTGATCCTTGGTGCTACTGCCAGTTGCGGAGCAATTCCGGTAGCTGCGTCAGGCTGCGAATCTGCGCATCGGGGAATTTATCCCCTTCCCACACCTTGCCCGCCGGGTTAAACCACACCGCCCGCAACCCGGCCTGCTGGGCTCCGGCGATATCATCCCCAGGATGATCACCCACATGCACCGCCGCACTGGCGTCGACCCCGCCACGCTGCAACGCTTCCTGAAATAATCGTGCATCCGGTTTGGCGATGCCGATATCTTCAGCGCGCAAGGCAAAGTGAAAGTAGTCCGCCAGGCCAACGCGCTGCACATCGGCATTGCCATTGGTGATCACCCCCAGCAAAAAGTGCTGGCGCAAGGCTTGAAGCATCGGCTCAGCTTCAGGGAAGACGGTGAGCTGGTGGCGGGCATGGATGAACGCTTCAAAGCACACATCTGCCATTTCCGTGGCTTGCGGCTGTGGATAACCCGCCTCTTCAAACGCGTGCATCAGCACTCGGTGGCGCAATAGGCTGATGCGGTACTTAAGCTCGGGATGGCGTTCCAGCACCTGCTGGCGTAGACGGGCGAAATGCTCCAGGGGCAGGTCGCCTACTTTGGAGGCGTGGGTCGCCAGCCATTCTCGCATCGACGCTTCGGCGCTGATGATGACGGGTACGTTGTCCCAGAGGGTATCGTCCAGGTCGAAGGTGATCAGCTTGATACTCATGAGTCGCCGCCCTTGATGCGTTTGGCCCGTGGATGGGCGCTGTCGTACACCGTTGCCAGGTGCTGAAAATCGAGGTGGGTGTAGATCTGCGTGGTCTTGATATCGGCGTGGCCGAGCAGTTCCTGCACGGCGCGCAGGTCCTGTGACGATTCCAGCAGATGGCTGGCGAAGGAATGGCGCAGCATATGCGGGTGCAGATTCTGTCCCAGCTCCCGCTCGCCGGCAGCCTTGACCCGCAGCTGGATTGCCCGTGGCCCCAGGCGCCGGCCCTGCTGGCTGACAAACACCGCATCGTCCGCCGGGTTGGTCAAAAGGCGCAGCGGCAGCCACAGTTGCAAGGCTTCCCGGGCTTTTCTGCCCACCGGCAGCACGCGGGTCTTGCTGCCTTTGCCGAGGACCTGCACCAGGCCATCGGCGAGGTCCAATTGATCGAGGTTCAGGCCAGTCAGCTCCGACAGGCGCAGGCCCGAGGAATAAAACAGTTCGAGGATGGCTTGGTCGCGGTGGGCCAGGAAGTCATCCTCTACAGCACCGTCGAGCAGTTGCAGGGCGCGGTCAGTGTCCAGTGTCTTGGGCAGGCGCCGTTCGCCTTTGGGCGGGGACAGGCCGTTGGCCGGGTCGTGATCGCATACGCCTTCGCGGTTGAGATAGTGGTAGAGGCCGCGCACCGCCGACAGCAGGCGAGACAGGCTGCGCGAGGACTGGCCTTGCTGGTGCAGCCGTGCGATCAGGCTGCGCAGGGCCTGTATGTCCAGGGCCTGCCAACTGCTGACGTGCTGTTTTTCGCAAAAGGCCAGGACCTTGTTCAAGTCCCGTCGGTAGGCTTCAAGGGTGTGGGGCGACACCTGGCGCTCGTTGCGCAGGTGAGCGCAGTAAGCGTCCAGTTGCCGTTCCATGGTCAGCGCACCGCGCGCAGGGTGCTGGTGTGGCGCGGCAGGACGCGGCCCAGCACTTCGGCGATGTAGGTCAGGAACAAGGTGCCCACCGAGCTCTTGTAGTGCGCCGGGTCGCGGCTGGCGATGGCCAGTACGCCGTGCAAGCCTTGATGGCTGAGGGCAATGACCGCCGTAGAGCCGATCTGCTTGCGCTGTTCGACGCCGAACAGGAAGTCCAGCTCATGCTCGCGCAAGGTGCCGCTGACGGTCTTGCCTTCGCAAAGCAGGCCGCCGATGGCCGTCTGCGCTTCGCCCCCGCTGACCCAGCGACCCACTGGCATCGGGTTCTCGCTGAACAGGATCAGGCTGACGAAGGGCACCTGGAAATCCTCGCGCAGGCTGTCTTCCACGGCGATCACCGTTTCCTCCAGGCTGGCGGCATCCATCAGGGTGAGGATCAGGCGGCGGGTCTTGTCGAACAGGCGGTCGTTATCGCGGGCCACGTCCATCAGATGGGAGAGGCGGTGACGCATTTCAATATTGCGCTCGCGCAGGATCTTCATCTGCCGCTCCACCAACGACACGGTATCGCCGCGCTGATGGGGAATACGCAGGGCCGGCAGCAGTTCTTCGTGCTCGACGAAGAAGTCCGGATTAGCCTCAAGGTACGCCGCGACAGCAGCGGCCTCCAGGCTTTCACTCGGGGTCGCTTGTGCGGGTACTTGAGGCTTATCGGTCATTAGCTTGGCTCACTCATAGACGGACCTGTCCTTCGTATACGCGCGAGGCCGGCCCGGTCATCATCACCGGGTGGCCAGGGCCTGCCCATTCGATGGACAAGCGTCCGCCGGGCAGGTCGATCAACAGCGGCGAATCCATCCACCCCTGGCTGATCGCGGCAACGGCAGCGGCGCAAGCGCCGGTACCGCAAGCCTGGGTTTCGCCGGCGCCGCGTTCCCATACGCGCAATTGCGCGCGGGTACGGTCGATCACCTGCAGGAAGCCCACATTGACCCGTGCCGGAAAGCGCGGGTGATGCTCGATCTTCGGCCCCAGTTCGTGCACCGGGGCGTTATTGATGTCGTTGACCCGCAGCACCGCATGGGGGTTGCCCATGGACACAGCCGCGATATCCACGGTGTTGCCATCCACATCCAGCGGGTAACTGAGAGCCTGCTCGGTGGCCTGGAACGGAATATCCGCCGGCACCAGGCGTGGCGCGCCCATGTTGACGCTGATCTGGCCGTCACTGCGGATATCCAGTTCGATCACGCCGCCTTTGGTCTCGACGCGAATCTGGCGCTTGGCGGTCAGGCGCTTGTCGAGCACAAAGCGCGCAAAGCAGCGCGCACCGTTGCCGCACTGTTCCACTTCGGAACCGTCGGAGTTGAAGATCCGGTAGCGGAAATCCACTTCCGGGTTGCTCGGCGCCTCGACCAGCAGCAACTGGTCGAAACCGATACCGGTGTGACGATCGCCCCACTGTTTGGCGTGCTTGGGCAGGATGTGCGCGTGCTGGCTGACCAGGTCGAGAACCATGAAATCATTGCCCAGCCCGTGCATCTTGGTAAAACGCAGCAGCATGGCTTACTCCGGCAGCAGGCTTTCGCCAGCATACAACTCGGCTACCGTCTCGCGGCGACGCACTTCAAATGCTTGATCACCGTCCACCAGCACCTCGGCGGTACGCCCGCGGGTGTTGTAGTTGGAACTCATGACAAACCCGTAGGCACCCGCCGAATGCACGGCCAGCAGATCACCTTCTTCCAGGGCCAACTGACGCTCCTTGGCCAGGAAGTCGCCGGTCTCGCAGATCGGGCCGACGATGTCATAGGCGCGGGCTTCGCTGTTGCGAGGCGTCACGGCGGTGACATTCATCCAGGCCTGGTACAGCGCCGGGCGGATCAGGTCGTTCATCGCCGCATCGACGATGGCGAAATCCTTATGTTCGGTGTGCTTCAGGTACTCGACCTGGGTCAGCAGCACGCCAGCGTTGGCGACGATATAGCGGCCCGGCTCGAACATCAGCGTCAGGTCGCGACCTTCGATACGTTCACGTACGGCCTGGATATAGTCGGCGATGGCAGGTGGCTCCTCGTCGCGATAACGCACGCCCACACCGCCGCCCAGGTCGATGTGGTGCAGGTAGATACCGCACTCGCCCAGGCGGTCGATCAGCGCCAGCAGGCGGTCGAGGGCATCCAGGAACGGTGGCAGGGTGGTCAGTTGCGAGCCGATGTGGCAGTCGACACCCAGCACTTCCAGGTTCGGCAGTTGGGCGGCGCGGATGTACACGTCTTCGGCGTCGGCGATGGCGATGCCGAACTTGTTCTCTTTGAGACCTGTGGAAATGTACGGGTGGGTGCCAGCATCGACATCCGGGTTGACGCGCAGGGAGATCGGCGCACGAACGCCCATCTCGGCCGCCACGACTTGCAGGCGCTCCAGCTCGTCGGTGGACTCGACGTTGAAGCAGTGCACGCCGACTTCCAGGGCGCGGCGCATGTCTTCGCGGCTCTTGCCGACGCCGGAGAACACGATCTTGTCAGCCTGGCCGCCAGCGGCCAGCACACGTTCCAGCTCGCCACGGGACACGATGTCGAAACCGGCGCCCATACGCGCCAGGACATTCAGTACACCCAGGTTGGAGTTGGCCTTGACCGCATAGCACACAAGGTGCGGCACGCCCTCCAGAGCGTCAGTGAACGAGCGGTATTGGGCTTCGATATGCGCACGGGAGTACACATAGGTCGGAGTGCCAAAGCGTTGGGCAATCGCGGACAACGCCACGCCTTCCGCGAACAGCTCGCCGTCCCGGTAGTTAAAAGCGTCCATAAGTTTCCCTTAGTAGGTGTCGTGCTTATGCGCTTTTGACGGCTTTTGCGACGATTGCGCCTGTTCATTCGGATCTTTGCTGTCATCCGGCAGGTACAACGGGCCTTTTTGGCCACAGGCACTAACGAGGCAAGCGACCGCGACGAGCGCAGCAAGGGAAGAGATCAGGCGCTTCATGGCGAAATCCTTGAATATGCATTAATTGCGCCCGAGTATACCGACCACCTGCCAGCTTGCCTATGCGCCGGGATTCCCGTCCGGCGGGGGTTTGGCGAGATGGTCGGGAAGCGGGCTACGCTGTTTGAGGATATTTCGTACTGCCATCTGTAATGAAATCGGTATCCTTTGCAATCGGCGAAGCTCGTCCGTATCGTGCGGCGCTTGAGCAAAACCAGACATTTTTGAGGTTGCCACAATGAGTTTGACCGAAGCCCGTTTTCACGACCTGGTGGATTCGACCCAGCAGGCGCTGGAAGATATTTTCGACGACAGCGGCCTGGATGTGGATCTGGAGAACTCGGCCGGTGTGCTGACCGTTAAGTTCGAGAACGGCACTCAGTTGATCTTCAGTCGCCAGGAACCGTTGCGCCAACTGTGGCTCGCAGCGCGCACCGGCGGTTTTCACTTCGATTACGATGAAGAGGAAAACCGTTGGGCGCACGACACCACTGAGGAGTTGCTGAGCGAAATGCTTGCTCGTCTCACGAAGGAACAGTCCGGCGCTGACCTGGACTTCGACGAGATCTGATCGTGACCGAGCCTGCACCCGTACGCCCGCCCAAGCCGCTGTTCAGCAATGTCAGCCCGGCGGTCCCGTCACCTTGTATCAGTTTGTGTCGCCTGGACGAGCAGAAAGTCTGCCTCGGCTGCTTCCGCCACGTGGAAGACATCCGTGAATGGCGCTCCGCCGACGATGCGCGGCGCCGGGTGATCTGTGCCCAGGCAGAGCAGCGCAAGGCACACGCCTGACGCCATCTTGTTTATTTGTGTCGCTGTGGTAGTGTCCGGGTACACCTCAACTCATCGAGGTCCGTGAGAACCCCGCCTTTTCCTGGCGGGGTTTTGCTTTTTCGTGCAGAAAAAAGGAGTCTGCCTGAATCATGACCGCACCTTCCATCATTCTTACCCGTCTCGACGTGCAGCGTCTTGAGCAACTGATCGACCGTGTGGGCGAAGACTCGCCGGGCGTCGAAGCCCTTCAACACGAACTCGACCGCGCCGAAGAAGTGGTTGGCCACGATGAAGTGCCTGCAACTGTCGTGACCATGAACTCCAGCGTGCATTGCCGTGAACAAGGCAGTGGCAAGGACTATCACCTGACCCTGGTCTACCCCAAGGACGCGAATGCCGACGAAGGCAAGATCTCGATCCTGGCGCCGGTGGGCAGTGCTTTGCTGGGCCTGCAAGTGGGCCAGCACATCGACTGGCCAGCGCCCGGCGGCAAGACCCTCAAGCTGGAGTTGCTCAGCGTTGAAGGCCAGCCCAAAGATGGCGGTCCCTTCTCTCTCTAAATCTGGCTTAGCGCTTCATTGAGCGCCAGCTCCAGCTCGGCCTTGTAGCGCAGGTACAGATTGCTTGGGCTTTGCACATCACCGAGCAGGCCTGACAAATCCAGGTCAGTGATATAGCAACGGTAACGCTCGGTTTCCCGGCGTTGCCCGACGATCTCTCGTGCGACCACGGCAAACAGTTGGTCGCCAAATTCCAGCTCGGAAAACTCCCGCTGATTGCAGTACAGGGTGATCCCCACTTGGCCCGGAGCCGCCTTGCCGATAATCGCCTGCACGTCATAAAACGGCTTGTTGGTCGGGTTCTGCGGGGCCGGCCTTGGTTCGACGCCGCGCGCGCGGGTGCTGCCCGATGGCAACAGTTGGTAGTACAAGGTCTGCACTTCACCCAGCGGCTGCTGGGCGTCCAGGGACGATAGCGCTTCCCGGCGATAGAGCACCGATTGCAGGAAGCGCTGCAGCGGGGCCAGCAGGCTTTGTTCATCATGAAACGGCAAGCGTTGTTGCCAGAGGGCGTTGAATTCGTCGAGCACGTACAGCTCGGCGAAACCTTCATTGGCCCGGTAGAACACCTGCACGCAGTCGGCCTGGCCCATGGGCAGCAGCAGCGCCAGGTCGTGGTCTTCCAGAGCCATGGCGTCCAGGTGCCACGGGCTGTAACTGGCGAGTTCTTCGCTGAGGTAGGCAATCAGCGCGTCCTGGGTTGGCAGTGACACATGAGTGGCTTGGCCCGGTCTCAGCTCCATGACGTGATAGTGCTGCTGCACCTGGAGCAGGTAGCGATGATTGCCTTGGCTGAGCAGCAGGTTCTGCGCGGTATCGAATACTTCCTCCACACGCTGGGCAATGAACTGCGCACGGTTGTGACAGAAGCAGCGCACTCGCAGGCGTGGCAAATGGTCTGGCGGCAACTGATTGAGGTAGTCGCGCAGGCAGTCGAGCAGGGCATGGGGGCCGTCGTAGCGGCTGACCATCACTTCGTTCCAGCTATTTAGGGTGACTTGGTCAAGGGTCAGTACCAAGTTGTCGCGTACACCGGCATAGCTCAGTGAGTCGGTGCGTTCGGTGGTCATTAAAATATTCAGGTCGCGGTGATGCTTGAGCGGGTCCACGCCAACGTTGATCAGCAACAACACTTCTTCCGGCACCGCCGGACGCAACAGGCGAGCTTCATCGGCGCTGGCCAAGGGCAGGGCGATGGTCTGTTGCAGACTGCCCAGCAGATTGAACAGCTCGAACTCCGTCATGTCGCTGGCGCCGGGGTGCAGCGCCAGGCGCGTGCTGCTGTCGATCACACCATTGCGGTGGCACCAGGTGAGCATTTCCAGCAGGTCGCGGCTGCGTTTGATCGGCGCGAAGTGCTCCGATTCCAGGGCGGTAAGGTTGCCGTTATACAAGCCCCAGTGGTGCTGACCCGGCTCCTTGCGGATGGGCGACTGCACCAGGGTCAAGGTGTCTTCGGCCAGATCCGGGGCGATGCCGGGGTTGATGAACTCGACCTTGCCGGCCTTACGCTCGAACGCTGCGTACAAGCGCCGGCCCAGCACATTGAGGTCGCGCTTGTTGATCAGGCTGGCGCTCTGTTCGCTACGGGCGAATTGGGTAAGGAAGCGATAGCTGTGGTTCAACTCATTGACCAGGGCGCGGCGTTCGGAAGCGACCTGGCGCACTTTCCACTGGCTGCGGCTGTCCAGCAGGGCCAGTTGGCGTTGGTCCCAACCCCATTCATGGGCCAGGCGCTCCATTAACAGCCGTTGCCAACTGGCGGTGCGCTGACCGGCGCTGAGCTTACGGTTGACCTTCAGGTACAGGCTGCGCCGTACCAGTTCCAGGCGCTCCGGCTCGTTGCGGACCTTGAGGTATTCCTCGATACGGCGGTAGACCACGATGTAAGGGTCCAGCTCATCCAGATCCACGTGGTTGGCGAATACTGCTCGTTTGAAGCGCAGGCTCAGGCAGTGCACGTTCGGATGTTCGCTGGCATAGACTTCGGTCAACAGCAGCTTTAGCACCGATTTGTACGGAGACTCGATGCCCTTGAACAGTTGCCACAGCCCGGCGCCAATAAATTCGCCTGGGGGGATATGGGCCAGGTGACCGAGATCGAGGGTTTCATCGGCGCGGATAAAGCGCTTGGAAATCAGGGTGTGGGTAAATTCGGCGTAGCGGTGTTCTTCATAGACCGGCACCAGCCACCAAATGGGCGTGCGCCCGGCCAACCAAATCGCGGTGCGGTAGAACTCGTCCAGCAACAGGTAGTGCTGAGTGGTGCCGCAATCGTCGGAGCTCAGTTGTGTATCACGGTCACCCAGCACAAAGCGCGTCGGCTCGATCAGGAAGAAATGCGCCTCGGCGCCCATGCCCAGGGCCCAGGCTTCCAGCAGTTGGCACTTCTTGCGCAGCTCGGCCAGTTCGTTGTCATTCAGGTCGGGTGCGTGGCACACCCACACGTCCATATCGCTTTGATCGGCCTGGGCCAGTGTACCGAGGCTGCCCATCAGGAACAGGCCGTGGATCGGACAAGGCGGGTTGCCATGGCGCGGCTTATAAGAGAACGAGCGGGTCAGGCGCTGGGCTTCCGCCAGGGCCTGGGCGTCAGGTTCGAAATTCGACAGCCCGGCCGGCGTGCTGCTGGAGACATAGCCTGGCAGCAGCGGGTGATTGACGTGGAAAAACAGCGGCAACAAGGTCAGCACGCTTTGCTGGCGCGGGGTCAGCCCCTCGACGGCTCGGGCCATGCGACCTTGATTGAGGGCCATGAAGCGCGCACGCAACTGGGTCAGCACCTTACGGTCGATGCCTTCGTCCAGGTCGGGGCGGATTTCATGGGTGCGGGTCATGTCGAACTCGGTGGCTCGCAGGGCCCGACGTGGGCGGCCGTGTAGGAGTTTACAGACAGTAGCGCAGGAGTTTTAGAGGGAAATGGTTTTTGGCGTCAGAATTTTGTGCACCACACAACAACGCCCGCGGAATCCGCAGGGGGCGGATTCCATGGGCGGTATCAGGTGTCAGGCGGCTTCTTTGGTCGTGGCGGTAGTCAGAATAGTCAGCAGGCTTTGTGCGTGCTCGGCAGCATCCCGGCCAAGGCTGGTCAGATAACCGCCATCTGGCTGGTCGATCAGGTCTTTGTCATACAGGCGCCGGGCAGCGGCGATGGCAGTGGGAGCTGCGGTCTGGTGGACTTTCAGACCTTCCTGGGAGCTGCCCAGGTTGAAGAGTGCAAGGATTTCCAGTTCGGCAACCAACTCAGGGGTATACGACATAAGGACTCCAGACTTTCTAAAATTTATTAGAGGCTAGCAGGCCATAAGGTGAACGCACTTTGCCGAACTGTCCAGCGTGTTGCTGCGTGCCAGGGTTATTGCTTTTCCGGCGGCAGTTCAGGGAGTGCCCGCAGTGCAGTTTCATACCATTCGGTATTGAAGGCGCGGTCTTCTTCCAGCAAGGCATCGATCTCGACGGCCAGAACATGGGCCATCAATTGCAGGATCTCTTCACGCTCGTAACCTACCAAGGTCAATTTGTTAAAGGTGGCCTTGGCGGCAGGCGGGTTATCGCTTTCGATCTGGTTCTCGATGGCCTCGATCAATGTGGTCTCGGCAAATTCTTCTTCGTCGTTATCAATATCGGTCGGCTCGCTCATGGCAGGCTCCTCAAGGAAAGGGCGCCAGTCTACCCCCATTCAGGCGAGCGATGCTTCTGGTCAGGCCGGCCTTGAGGATCTATAACTCTTGCAGCCAACCCCACACCCGGCCTGGAGGCATTTGCAATGCTCAAGCTCTACGGATTTTCGGTCAGCAACTACTACAACATGGTCAAGCTGGCGCTGATGGAAAAAGGACTGCCTTTCGAAGAGGTGCCTTTTTATGCCGGGCAAACCCCCGAAGCCCTGGCCGTCAGCCCCAGGGGCAAAGTACCGGTGCTGGGCGTCAAGCAAGGTTTTATCAATGAAACCAGCGTGATTCTGGAGTACATCGAGCAAACCCAGGAAGGCCCAGCGCTGCTCCCGGCTGAGCCGTTTCAGCGTGCTCAGGTGCTGGCGCTGTGTCGCGAAATCGAGCTGTACATCGAATTGCCCGCCCGTGCGTGTTTCGCCGAGGCCTTTTTTGGCATGCCGGTACCGGAGGCGATCAAGGAGAAAACCAAGGCCGAGTTGCTGCTTGGGGTGGGAAGTTTAGGTCGGCACGGCAAGTTCGCGCCTTTTGTGGCGGGGGAGAGCTTCACCCTTGCGGATCTGTATTTCATGTACAGCGTGAACCTCGCCTGTGCCGTGGGCGAGAAGCTGTTCGGCCTGGACCTGTTGGCTGAGTTTCCGGCGGCGAAGGCGTTGCTGGAGCGATTGCATGGGTTGCCCAATGCCCAGAAGGTCGCGGCGGATCGGGAGGCGGCGATGCCGGCATTCATGGCGATGATTGCGGCGAGGAAATAGAGGGTTGGCGACTGTGGTGACGCCTTCGCGAGCAAGCCCGCTCCCACATTTGACCGAGTTCCAGCTTTGGAATGCAGTCGAATGTGGGAGCGGGCTTGCTCGCGAAGCTCTTAGCGGCTGGCGAGCAATGCCTGGCCGCGCACCACGGCTGCCTTCACCTGCGCCGGCGCAGTGCCGCCCACATGGTTGCGGGCATTCACCGAGCCTTCCAGGGTCAGAACGGCAAACACATCCTGCTCGATCTGGTCGCTGAACTGGCGCAGCTCTTCCAGGCTCATTTCCGCCAGGTCCTTGCCGGTGTCTACGCCGTATTTCACTGCGTGGCCGACAATTTCGTGGCAATCACGGAACGGCAGGCCACGGCGCACCAGGTAGTCTGCCAGGTCAGTCGCGGTGGAAAACCCGCGCAGGGCCGCTTCACGCATGATCGCGTGCTTGGGCTTGATCGCCGGGATCATGTCGGCAAAGGCACGCAGCGAGTCGCGCAGGGTGTCGGCGGCGTCGAACAGCGGTTCCTTGTCTTCCTGGTTGTCCTTGTTGTAGGCCAATGGTTGGCCTTTCATCAGGGTCAACAGGCCCATCAGCGCGCCAAATACGCGGCCGCTCTTGCCACGCACCAACTCGGGCACGTCGGGGTTTTTCTTTTGCGGCATGATCGAGCTGCCGGTGCAGAAGCGGTCTGGCAGGTCGATGAACTGGAATTGCGCGCTGGTCCATAGCACCAGCTCTTCCGAGAAGCGCGACAGGTGCATCATCGCAATGCTGGCGGCGGCGCAGAATTCGATGGCGAAGTCACGGTCCGACACACCGTCCAGGGAGTTGCCACCCACGGCGTCAAAACCCAGCAGTTGCGCGGTGTACTCGCGGTCGATCGGGTAGGTGGTACCGGCCAGCGCGGCGCTGCCCAACGGCATGCGGTTAGCGCGCTTGCGGCAATCCACCAGCCGCTCGTAGTCACGGCTGAGCATCTCGAACCAGGCCAACAGGTGGTGGCCGAAAGTCACCGGCTGTGCGGTCTGCAGATGGGTGAAGCCGGGCATGATGGTGTCCGATTCACGTTCGGCCTGCTCCAGCAAACCTTTTTGCAGGCGGGTGATTTCGGCCAGAATCAGGTCTATCTCATCGCGCAGCCACAGGCGGATATCGGTGGCTACCTGGTCGTTCCGGCTACGGCCAGTGTGCAGTTTCTTACCGGTAACGCCGATGCGATCGGTGAGGCGTGCCTCGATATTCATGTGCACGTCTTCCAGGTCGACGCGCCAGTCGAATGTACCGGCCTCGATCTCACCGCGGATGGTGGTCAGGCCGTCGATGATGCTGTCACGCTCGGCGTCGGTCAGCACGCCGACCTTGGCCAGCATCGTGGCGTGGGCGATAGAGCCCATGATGTCGTGGCGGTAGAGGCGCTGGTCGAAAGTTACGGAGGCGGTGAAGCGCGCGACGAAAGCGTCGACGGGTTCACTGAAGCGGCCGCCCCAGGACTGGTTGGTCTTGTCGGTGCTCATGGATTCGCTCGTGATCTGCTTGAAAGAGGCATGGAGGTGTGCCGGCGATAATAACAGGGTTGCCTGTGGAGGCGGTGCTGCGGGTGGTCGGCAATTTTATTTGTGCAGAGGGTGGCTAAGTGCCTTGCCGCCGACCGCATCCGGGACGAGACTGGAGGCAGGTACTTATTGAAACGATATTTGACGATTGAGCAATGTCGTCTCGGTGAGCGTCTACAGTTGGACTGATAGTGTGTGAATGCACCAAAGTCGGGTGATGCGGTCATAACCAGACTATCCATTAAACAGGGGGGTATTCGGATTGTGTATCAGTGAACCCTACGACGATGCCCGAAGGCAGCAGGTGTTGGGCGCTATTGAACAGGTCCGGGTAAATTTGGGTGCCACTCTCAGGGCACTTTTTGCCGCTCGCGCTAGTCTTAGCGTGGATCGCTGTGACGCAAGTCACCGCACCTGTCTACGCTATCCTTGTGCGAGACTCACGCAGGAATCCAGCGCAATATGAATGTCCTGATCGTTGATGACGAACCCCAAGCCCGCGAGCGACTGAGCCGTCTAGTCAGTGAACTCGAGGGTTATACAGTCCTTGAACCGAGTGCCACCAGCGGGGAGGAGGCGTTGACGCTGATCGATAGCCTCAAGCCGGACGTGGTGCTGCTCGATATCCGTATGCCGGGCCTCGATGGCTTGCAAGTTGCCGCCCGCCTGAGCGAGCGCGAGTCGCCCCCGGCTGTGGTGTTATGTGCGGCCCAGGATGAGTTTTCTGCACAGACGCTGGAAGACAGCGGTGCCAGTTTTCTCGTCAAACCAGCCACTGTCGAAGCCTTGCTCAAGGCCTTGAAAAAAGCCGAGCGCCCCAACCGTGTCCAACTCGCTGCTCTGACCCAGCCGGCGGCCCAAAGTGGTAACGGGCCACGCAGTCATATCAGTGCGCGCACCCGAAAGGGCATCGAGCTGATCCCACTTGACCAGGTCGTCTATTTTATTGCCGATCACAAGTACGTGACCCTGCGTCATGAGTCGGGTGAGGTGCTGCTCGATGAGCCGCTCAAGGCCCTCGAGGACGAGTTTGGTGATCGCTTTGTGCGCATCCATCGCAACGCGCTGGTCGCCCGAGAACGTATCGAGCGCTTGCAGCGCACGCCCCTGGGCCACTTTCAGCTATTCCTGAAAGGGCTCAACGGCGATGCCTTGATTGTCAGCCGACGCCACGTCGCCGGCGTGCGAAAAATGATGCAGCAGCTTTAGCCCAAGGGCTGCGGCGAGGTCTGCATTCCTTATCCCGGTGCGTTGTGGCCAGGGAGGCCCCGCACTTGCTGATTCAAATCAAAGCGTATTTGCCTGAGCTGTTATTATCGCCCGTATCTATTCAGTACGGATTGATCCATGTCCTCTCGCGAAATCCGCATCGCCACCCGTAAAAGCGCCCTGGCCTTGTGGCAGGCCGAATACGTCAAAGCACGTCTTGAGCAAGCCCATCCGGGCCTCAAGGTCTCCCTTGTGCCCATGGTCAGTCGCGGTGACAAACTGCTTGACTCACCGCTGTCGAAAATCGGCGGCAAGGGCCTGTTCGTCAAAGAACTGGAAACCGCGCTGCTGGAAAACGAAGCCGATATCGCCGTGCATTCGATGAAAGATGTGCCCATGGACTTCCCAGAAGGCCTGGGCCTTTTTTGCATCTGTGAACGCGAAGACCCGCGCGATGCCTTTGTTTCCAACACCTACGCGTCCCTGGATGAATTGCCGCTGGGCAGTATCGTCGGCACTTCCAGCCTGCGTCGACAGGCCCAGTTGTTGACCCGGCGCCCCGATTTGCAGATCCGCTTCCTGCGCGGCAACGTCAACACCCGCCTGGCCAAGTTGGACGCCGGCGAATATGACGCGATCATCCTCGCCGCCGCCGGCCTGATCCGTCTGGGCTTCGAAGACCGCATCACGTCGGCCATCAGCGTCGAAGACAGCTTGCCCGCCGGCGGGCAGGGCGCAGTCGGTATCGAATGTCGCACTGCCGACAGCGCAATCCATGCACTGCTCAAGCCCCTTGATCACGCGGATACCGAAGTGCGTGTCACCGCCGAACGTGCGTTGAACAAACACCTCAACGGTGGCTGCCAAGTACCAATCGCCTGCTATGCCGTACTCGAAGGTGAAAACCTGTGGCTGCGTGGCCTGGTGGGTGACCCGGACGGCGGTACCCTGCTGACTGCCGAAGTGCGTGGGCCGCAGCGTGATGCCGCGGCCTTGGGTATTCAGGTCGCCGAGGAGCTGCTGGAAAAAGGTGCCGGTGCCATTCTGCAAAAAGTCTATGGCGAGGCCGGCCCGCAGTGACCAACTGGCGCGTGCTGCTGACGCGGCCTGCCGAGGAGTCGATGGCCCTGGGAGCCTTGTTGTCCGAGGCCGGTATTTACAGCAGCAGCTTGCCTTTGCTGCAGACCGAAGCGTTGCCGATCACGCCCGACCAACAAGCGTTGTTCGGCGCGTTGCAGCGTTATTGCGCGGTCATCGTGGTGAGCAAGCCGGCCGCGCGCCTGGCCTTGCAACGGTTGGGGGATGCCGTGGCGCCAATGCCCTGGTTCAGCGTTGGCGCGGCGACGGCACAGATTCTGGCCGGTCATGGCCTCGATGTTCACTACCCTGCCACTGGCGATGACAGCGAAGCCTTGCTTCAATTGCCCGCATTGCGAGAGGCTATTGCACAGCCGGGCGCCCGGGTGCTGATCCTGCGCGGCGAGGGCGGGCGGGAGTTGTTGGCAGAGCGTTTGCGCGAGCAAGGTGCTAGTGTCGACTACCTGGAATTGTATCGGCGTTTTCTTCCTGCCTACGAGAAGGGCGCACTGGTGCAGCGCATCCAGTTGGAACGCTTGAACGGCCTGGTGGTCAGCAGTGGGCAGGGTTTTTTACACCTGCAAGCCTTGGCCGGCCCCGATTGGCCACAGGTGGCACAGCTGCCGTTGTTCGTGCCCAGCCCTCGCGTGTACGAGATGGCGCGGGCTGCTGGCGCAGAAAAAGTTGTGGATTGTCGTGGCGCGAGTGCCGCGGCTTTGTTAGTGGCGTTAGGGAGCCATCCCGTTCCCACTCTCTGATACGCAAAGGACGGATACGTGAGCGAAACAGCCTTGCCTAAAGATGAAGCTCAGCCCGCGCTTGTTGCGCCGGTCGAGACACCGGTCAGTGCACCACGCCGTGGCAATGGCCTGGCAATCGTCGCCTTGCTGCTGGGTGCTGCGGGCGTTGCCGCTGGCGGCTGGGGGATCTGGCAGGTCCGCGCCCTGCAAGCCAGCAGCCAGCAGCAGTTGGGCCAGGTGCAGACCCTGGATGACCAGTCCCAGAGCCTCAAGCAAAGCCAGCAACAGTTGGCGGCCCGCCTGGCACAGTTGCCGGGAGCGGACGAGTTGGAGGAGCGCCGCCGCCTAGTCGCCCAGCTTCAGGGTGACCAGCAGCGTTTGAACCAACGTCTGGAAACGGTGCTGGGTGCCAGCCGCAAGGACTGGCGCCTGGCCGAGGCCGAGCATCTGATCCGTCTGGCCAGCTTGCGTTTGTCCGCCTTGCAAGATATCAACAGCGCCCAGTCGCTGGTGCAGGGTGCCGACGAGATTCTTCGCGAGCAGAGCGACCCTGGTGCATTCGCGGCGCGCGAGCAACTGGCCAAGAGCCTGGCCGCGCTACGCAGCACCGAACAACCGGATCGTACTGGCCTGTACCTGCAACTGGCGGCCTTGCGTGACCAGGTCGTGCAACTGGCGGCGATTGCGCCCGAGTATCAACTCACCGAGCCTGCTTCCCAAGGGCGGCCTACCGGCGACACGGAGAACCGGTTGAGCCAGTGGTGGGAACAGATCTCCCGTTATTTCCGCATCGACTTCAACCCGGATGACAACATCCGCCCATTGTTGGCGGGCCAGGGCTTGAACCAAGTACGGCTGGCCCTGAGCCTGGCGCTGGAGCAGGCGCAGTGGGCCGCGCTTAACGGCGAGTCGGCGGTGTACAGCCGCTCGCTGGGGGAAGCGCGCAGCGTGTTGCAGAGCAACTTCAACCAGGACAACCCGCAGAGCAAGGCAATGCTGGCGCGTATCGCTGAGCTCGAGCCCAAGGCCGTGTCGGTGGTGACGCCTGATCTGGCTGCGAGCCTGGCCGCTGTGCAGGCATACCTTGAACGTCGTCATCTGTCTGCCGACGAAGCCAAGGCCTCGGCTGGCAAACCGGCGACCCAGGAGTAGAGCTGATGAAGCGTTTCTATGTGATCCTGGTACTGGCGATAGCGGTCGCCCTGGCATTGGGCGTGGGCATTTCGAAACATACCGGCTACGTGCTGATTACCTACCCTCATTTACTTCATTACGAATCAAGCCTGTGGGCCACGTTGGTAGCGGTGTTTGCCATCGGCCTGGGAATCTACCTGATTCGCGCGTTATTGATGCTGGTGACCACTTCCGGTGGCGTGGTCAATCCGTGGTCGCGACGCAACCGCAGCCGCCGCGTGCAAATTGCCATCGAGCAAGGCCAGATGGACCTCGCCGAGGGCCGCTGGGCGAGCGCTGAGCGACACTTGCATCGCGCCGCAGAAGCGGAGCGCCAGCCACTGCTGTATTACATCGGTGCTGCTCGTGCGGCTAATGAGCAGGGCCGTTACGAAGAGTCCGACGGCTTGCTGGAGCGCGCCCTGGAGCGCCAGCCGCAGGCCGAATTGGCTGTTGCTCTGAGCCATGCGCAATTGCAGATGGATCGCGGCGATACTGAGGGCGCCTTGGTCACTCTTCAAACGATGCACGAGCGTCACCCTCATAATGCGCAGGTGCTGCGACAACTGCAGCGCCTGCATCAGCAGCGGGGCGATTGGTCGTCCGTGATTCGCCTGCTGCCTGAGTTGCGCAAGGACAAAGTCTTGCCCGCCAGCGAGCTGGCCGAGCTGGAGCGTCGCGCCTGGGGTGAAAACCTGAGCCTGGCCGCCCAGCGCGAAGAGCAGGGTGAAGCCGGTTTGCAGTCTCTGGAACGGGCCTGGGAGCAATTGACTTCTGCCCAGCGCCAGCAGCCGCAATTGGTGCTGGCTTATGCCGACCAATTGCGGCGCCTGGGCGCTGAAGTCAAGGCCGAGGAAGTATTGCGTGGTGCGCTCAAGCGCGGTTACGACAGCCACCTTATTCGGCTTTACGGCCTGCTGCGGGGCAGTGATCCGGCGCGCCAATTGAAATTTGCCGAAGGCTGGACCAAGGACCATCCAGGTGATGCCAGTCTGCTGTTGACGCTGGGCCGCCTGTGCCTGCAAAACAGTCTGTGGGGCAAGGCGCGGGACTATCTGGAAAGCAGCCTGCAAGTACAGCGCAATCCTGAAGCCTGTGCCGAATTGGCTCGTCTGCTGGCCCAGTTGGGCGACACTGAACGCAGCAACCAGCTGTTTCAGGAAGGCCTGGGGTTGCTCGACAATCGTCTGCTGTCCTCGCCGTTGCCAGTGCCCGCGCGAGTCTGAAGTAGGAAAGGGTGAATGGATTGGCTCGGACCGTTCTGACACCCTATCCTTCAGCCCCTGCAAATGCTTGGCTTAAGTGGCCTTGTTACTAATTCCTACTTGATGTAATTGGATTTCCTCCGGAGCCTGGCGGGATGTCCGTATGTTTTCGAGGAATTGTCTGCTCCAAGGCGTATTGAAAGAGGTCGGGCCTTTCCTCTACCGTAGCGACCTATCTCTTGCAGTGCGGATAAACAATGTCTTTGGCCCCTTTACGCTCCTTGTTTTTCCTGGCGTTCATGGCTGGTGCGCTGACGTTGGGCGCGTCCTTTTATCTGGAATACGGCGCGCTGCTACAGCCTTGCTTTCTATGCCAGGTGCAACGCCTGTTCCTCGCCGCCTTTGCGCTGATCAACCTGATTGCCGCCTTTCATAATCCCGGGCGTTCCGGCCTTTGCTTGTATGGTCTGGCGAGCATGACTTGTGCGCTGCTCGGCGCCATTACCGCTGGGCGCCAAGTGTTGTTGCAGAATATGCCGTCAGGCCAGGTCTCAGAATGCTGGCCCAGCCTGCAATACATGATTGAAAACCTGTCGTTCTGGCAGGCAGCGCAATCTGTGTTCAACGGCACTGTCGATTGCGTCGAAATCAAGTGGACGCTATTTGAACTGAGCCTTCCGGAGTGGAGCTTGTTGTTCTTCGTGGCTATGTTGATCCTGGGCGCCATGCAATTTTCACGGTTGTTGCTCAGTAGGCCTTTGCGCCTCGCAAGGCCGTGAAAACAGGACTCAGGCTGTAGGAGTGGATTAAACACTTGTATGAACATTCTCTCCTGCGTACCTTGAAGCCACAGTCATGCGGGCATAATCTGGCCCGCACGCGTTATCCAAACCATTTGTCAGACGCGGCCTTGTCCGGCTGCTGCTTTATCCTCGAAGTGTTGCGCAGGTACAGAGCGGCAGCGCCCCTATAGGGAAGAGAGATCATCATGCTGGAAAGTTGTCAGAATGCTCAGGAACGCTGGGGTGGGGTGCACAAGCTGATCGATAGCTGGTTGAAGGCACGTCACGAACTGGTTCGGGCCTTTGATGCTCTCGGTGCCAAGCCCGAAGCATTGGCTGAGAATCGCGAGCCGTTGCAGGAGTTCTGTGAGGTGTTGGTGGACTATGTGTCTGCCGGCCATTTCGGTGTCTACGAGCAACTGACCAAGGAGGCGGAAGCTTTCGATGATCAGCGAGGTCTGGAGCTGGCCGAGACACTTTACCCGCGCATTGATGTGATTACTGAAAAGCTGCTGGCGTTCACTGACCTGTGTGATGCAGGAAACTGTGTTGCAGAAAAATTCAAAGAGTTGGGAGCGCTGTTGCACGAGCGGTTCGAACTGGAAGACTGCTTGATTGAAGTGCTGCACAACGCCCATAAGGAAGAGGGAGTTACTCAGGCCTGAACCTTGGTAGCCAGACAAAAACGGTGCGCATGTCGCACCGTTTTTTATGGGTCAGTGGCGAGTGCCGAGCAGTTCGATCTCGAACACCAGCGGCGTATAAGGCGGGATCAACTCACCCGCGCCGTCCGCGCCATAGGCCTGGGCCGAAGGAATCACCAGGCGCCATTTCGCACCCACCGACATCTGTTGCAATGCACTGCTCCAGCCGCTGATCACGCTGTCCAGGCGGAACCACTGTGGCTGCGTACTTTTGTCGAAGACGGTCCCATCGGGCAGTCGCCCCACGTATTTCACCTGTACCTCATCGCTGGCCAACGGCTTGGTGCCAGTGCCCGGTGCCAACTCGGTGAGCAGGATTCCATCTGACAACTCGCGAACACCCCTGGCGGCTTTTTCCTGGGTCAGAAATTGCTGTTCGGCGGCGAGGGCTTTTTCGCTTTGAGGCACTTGGGCGTCAGCGGCGTTCTGCGCTTCATGCTGGGCGAGGATTTGTTCGATGCGTGCGTCATCCAGTGCCAGCGGCTTGCCTTGGTAGGCTTGCTTGAGGCCATCGACTAGAGCCTGGATCTGTAGGTCGGGGACTTCCTGGCGCAACCGTTCGCCAAGGCTTGCGCCCAGGCTATAAGCGAGATCGTGCGAGTCCGCGACGGTGGTTTTTGACGACGCTTGCTCGCTCGCATCGGCCACGCAGATCGCCAAGCCAAGCACTAGAAAAAGGTAACGCGACATAGGCATTCTCCCGGCGAAAGTGCGACGGATTATGCCAGTGTGAGTGGATGAAAAGTGCCGCGGTTTTTCGTTATATCGATAAGAATTTCCGTACGGTGCAACGCAAGGCGAACGATACTGTCAACATGCCCTAGCGGCGGTAAGAGCAGAGGGCTAGTATGAGCCGCACCCACGTCAGCCAGGAGGTAAACCATGTCGGCCAAACAGAAGCCTGTAAATACCCCGTTGCACTTACTCCAACAACTTTCGGGCAGCCTGCTCGAACATCTGGAAAGCGCGTGTTCCCAAGCCTTGGCCGATGCAGAAAAACTGCTCGCCAAACTGGAAAAACAACGCGGTAAAGCGCAAGAGAAACTGCATAAATCCCGCACCAAACTGCAAGACGCCGCTACTGCCGGCAAGTCCAAGGCGCAAGCCAAAGCCAAGGGCGCTGTCAAAGAACTTGAGGACCTGCTGGATGCCCTCAAGGATCGTCAAGCTGAAACCCGCAGCTACATTTCCCAACTCAAAAAAGACGCGCAAGAAAGCCTGAAGCTGGCGCAGGGTGTTGGTCGTGTGAAGGAAGCCGTAGCTAAAGCGCTGGGTGCTCGCACTCCTGCAAAAGTTGCAGCCAAGCCAACGGCTAAAACCGCTGCTGCGAAACCAGCCGCCAAGCCAACGGCTAAAACCGCTGTTGCGAAACCAGCCGCCAAGCCAGCTGCTAGAACTGCTGCCGCGAAACCAGCCGCCAAGCCAACTGCTAGAACTGCTGCCGCGAAACCAGCCGCCAAGCCAGCTGCTAGAACTGCTGCCGCGAAACCAGCCGCCAAGCCAGTTGCTAAAACTGCTGCTGCGAAACCAGCCGCCAAGCCAGCCGCTAAAACCGCTGCCGCGAAACCAGCCGCCAAGCCAGTTGCTAAAACTGCTGCTGCGAAACCAGCCGCCAAGCCAGCCGCTAAAACCGCTGCTGCGAAACCAGCCGCCAAGCCAGCTGCTAAAACCGCTGCTGCAAAACCGGCCGCCAAGCCAGCCGCTAAAACTGCTGCTGCGAAGCCAGCCGTGAAGCCAGCTGCCAAGCCTGCTGCTGCGAAACCAGCCGCCAAGCCAGCCGCTAAAACTGCTGCCGCGAAGCCAGCCGTGAAGCCAGCTGCCAAACCTGCTGCTGCGAAACCAGCCGCCAAGCCAGCCGCTAAAACTGCTGCTGCGAAGCCAGCCGTGAAGCCAGCTGCCAAGCCTGCTGCTGCGAAACCAGCCGTGAAGCCAGCTGCCAAACCTGCTGCTGCGAAACCAGCCGCCAAACCCGCCACTCCAGCAGCACCTGCTACCACCCCGGCAGCATCCACCGCTCCATCCGCACCGGCCAACAGCACCCCTGCACCGGTAGCGCCAAGCACCACCCCAACCAGCGCTTCCTAAGTGTTGGTGACCACGACGCGCAGCTGCTGCAGCGCGTCGCGGTCCAGGTTGGCGGCTTCGGTCGCCAGGCCTTCAAGCCATTCGTTTTGACCCACGACCTCATTGATCGGCCATGCCTGCGCCTGTGCTTCCAAGCGCGTCAGCAGTGTCCGCTCGGCCTCCAGCTCCAGGGTTTTGACCCTTTCCCGTAGCGATGCCAATTGCGCATCCTGCTGTGCCATGCCTCGCCATTGCACGCGCACCAGTCGCAACGGTTCGACAACCTGTACCTGCCACGGGTGGGCAATCTGTTGCAATGCCTGCATACGTTCGGGCGTATGCGCCACACCTCGTCGCTCCAGCCACGCACCACACAGCAGCAGGCACACATCCTCCCCTTGTTCCTGCAAGCGCAGGCAAGCGGCCTCTACACCCGGGCGGGCGTAAGTCGAGAGGGCAAAGCTCCACAGGTCAGCGCACATATTCACACCCAAGCCAGCGGCCAACGAAGCTGGTAGACTCCGCCGCCATTATGATCCGACTTCAAAGCCTAACATTACAGCGTGGCCCGCAACGTCTTCTTGAAGACGCCGAGCTGACCCTGCACGCCGGTCACAAAGCCGGCCTGATCGGTGCCAACGGCGCCGGCAAATCCACGTTGTTCGCCTTGTTGCTGGGTGAGCTGACCCCGGATTCCGGGGACTGCCTGCTGCCGGCCGACTGGCGCATCGCCCATATGCGCCAAGAGATCGACACCCTGGACCGCATCGCGATCGACTACGTGCTCGATGGCGACCTGCGCCTGCGCCAGGTGCAACACGATCTCGCCGAAGCCGAAAAAACCCAGGACGGTGCCGCCCAGGCCCGCCTGCACGCCGAGCTGGACAGTGCCGACGGCTACACCGCCGACGCCCGCGCCCGCAAGATGCTTGCCGGCCTTGGTTTTACCAACGAACAAATGGACCGCCCGGTCGCCGACTTCTCCGGTGGCTGGCGCATGCGCCTGAACCTGGCGCAGGCATTGATGTGCCCCTCGGATTTGCTGCTGCTCGACGAACCGACCAACCACTTGGACCTCGACGCGATCCTGTGGCTGGAAGACTTCCTCAAGAATTACCAGGGTACCTTGCTGTTGATTTCCCACGATCGGGATTTCCTCGACGCCGTGGTCGATAACATCGCCCACGTCGAACAGAAGAAAATCACCCTCTACCGTGGTGGCTATACCGCGTTCGAACGCGCCCGCGCCGAGCGCCTGGCCCAGCAGCAACAGGCCTACGAGAAGCAACAGGCGCAACGTGCGCACATGGAAAGCTACATCGCCCGGTTCAAGGCCCAAGCCACCAAGGCCCGCCAGGCCCAGAGCCGGATCAAGGCCCTGGAGCGCATGGAAGAGCTGTCGGCGGCCCACGTCGATTCGCCGTTCGATTTTGTATTCCGCGAGTCGGTGAAAATCTCCAGCCCGTTGCTGGACCTCTCGGATGCCCGCCTGGGCTACGGCGACAAAACCATCCTGGAGAAGGTCAAGCTGCAGCTGACGCCGGGGGCGCGCATCGGTTTGCTCGGCCCGAACGGCGCAGGCAAGTCGACCCTGATCAAGAACCTCTCGGGCGAACTTGAACCTCTGTCGGGTCGCCTGACCCGTGGCGAGAACACGGTGGTGGGTTACTTCGCCCAACACCAATTGGACTCGCTCGATTCCAAGGCCAGCCCGTTGTTGCACCTGCAACGCCTGGCGCCGACCGAACGTGAGCAGACCTTGCGCGACTTCCTCGGCGGTTTCGACTTCCGTGGTGCGCGCATCGACGAGCCAGTGCTGAATTTTTCCGGCGGTGAAAAAGCCCGACTGGCCCTGGCCCTGATCGCCTGGGACCGGCCGAACCTGCTGTTGCTCGACGAACCGACCAACCACCTGGACCTGGAAATGCGCCTGGCGCTGACCATGGCCCTGCAGGAATTCAGCGGTGCGGTATTGGTGGTGTCTCACGATCGCCACTTGCTCAAGAGCACCACTGATAACTTCCTGCTGGTAGCCGACGGCAAAGTCGAAGAGTTCGATGGCGACCTGGATGACTACGCGCGCTGGCTGACGGATTACCGTCTGCGCAATGCGCCGGCCAGCAACACCCCGGTCAACCCGGACAAGACCGACAAGAAAGCCCAGCGCCAGGCAGCCGCCGCGTTGCGCCAACAGTTGGCGCCACACAAGCGAGAAGCCGACAAGCTGGAAGCCGAGCTGGGCAAGGTGCACGAGCGCCTGGCCAAGATCGAAACCAGCCTGGGTGACAGCGCGGTGTACGAGGCGGCGCGCAAGGATGAGCTGCGTGACCTGCTGGCCGAACAGGCTAAGCTCAAGGTGTGCGAAGGGCAATTGGAGGAAACCTGGATGGAGGCCCTCGAGCTGCTCGAAACCCTGCAAGCGGAGCTGGAGGCGCTGTCCTGATGGAAGCGTTGCAACTGCCCGTACCGGCGCAATGGGTCGAGCCCGTATGGATCGGCGTGCAAATCCTGCTGATCCTGCTGGCCGGCTACCTGGCCCAGCGCTTCGTCGCCAAGGGCCTGACTCGCCTGGGTGAGCGCTACCCGTTCCCGCCGCAATTGCTGATGCCCCTGCGCGGCGGCTTGCGCTGGCTGATCATGGGCAGTGCGCTGATCTTTGTGCTGGGTCGCCTGGGGGTGTCCGCCACGGTGTTGTGGACGGCACTGTCAGGGTTTGTCGCGGTGGCGGCAGTGGCGTTCTTTGCCATGTGGTCGGTGCTGTCCAACCTGTTGTGCGCGATCCTGATCTTCACTGTCGGGCCGTTTCGCCTTGGCGATATCGTCGAACTGGTGGACACCGTCGACAAACCCGGCGTGAAGGGCCGGGTCGTGGCGATCAACCTGCTCTACACCACGTTGATCGAAGTCGAGGAAGCCGGCACCAGTAGCGCGATGGTGCAGGTGCCTAACAGTATGTTCTTCCAGCGTTCGGTGCGGCGTTGGCCAGGGACCCACGTGTTTCCGGGCGACCGCTAGCGTTTATCTTGTAAAAATCTATAGCCAGCCTTTGGTCGGTGGCGTTAGCTTAAGGCACAACCGCTGACTCCCTTCTGAGGTGCGCAATGGCTCTCGATACATGGCTGGCCTTTTTCCTGGCCAGTTGGATCATTTCCCTTTCCCCTGGCGCCGGTGCCATCGCCTCGATGTCCAGCGGCCTGCAATATGGTTTTGTGCGTGGCTACTGGAACGCCATCGGCCTGCAATTGGGCCTGGCGATGCAGATTGCCGTAGTGGCGGGGGGCTTGGGCGCTATTCTGGCGGCATCGTCTACCGCGTTCTATGCGATCAAATGGTTTGGCGTGGCCTACCTGGTGTACCTGGCCATCAAGCAATGGCGTGCCTTGCCCATGGACATGACCGATGACGCCGCCGTGCGTCCGATCGGCAAGCCGATGGCGATGATGTTCCGGGGCTTCCTGGTCAACGCCAGCAACCCCAAGGCCTTGGTGTTCATGCTGGCGGTGCTGCCGCAGTTCGTGAACCCGCAGGCCCCGCTGTTGATTCAGTACCTGATCCTCGGTGCGACCATGATCAGCGTCGATATGATCGTGATGGCGGGGTACACAGGGTTGGCGTCGAAAGTCTTGCGCCTGTTGCGTACGCCTAAACAGCAGAAACGCGTAAACCGAACCTTTGCAGGGTTGTTCGTAGGTGCGGCGGGCTTCCTCGCCAGCCTGCACCGCGCTACGGCATAACTGAAGAAACCAAATCAAAATGTGGGAGGGGGCTTGCTCCCGATGGCGGTGTATCAGCTTAGAAATTTTTGGCTGACACACTCTATCGGGAGCAAGCCCCCTCCCACATTGGTTTTGTGGTGATATGAAATAACACCTTGAGTCGAACCCGTTAAAGCTCAACAATAGTGTTACTTCGTATTTCCACTTGAGATTCATTCATGACTGCCCCTTTCCGCTTTCTCGCCTGGCTGGTGTTGCCGGCGTTGATGTCGTGCAGCTTCAATCTGTTGGCCGCGACCGCCGAGGGCGCGCCACAAGCCCTGCATTTGCTGGATTATATTGGCGCCGACTACCCACCGACGGTAGAGGCGGGCAAGGTGGTGGACGACTCGGAATACCGTGAGCAAGTGGAGTTTCTCGGGGTGTTGCAAGGCTTGGTGGCTGATTTGCCGGATAAGCCCGAGCGCGCCGAGCTGGTAACGGGTGTTGATGAATTGCTGGCAGCGGTCAGTGCCCACCAGGACGGCGCGAGCGTAGCCCGCCAGGCCCGTCAGTTGGGCGCCAAACTGGCCGTGGCGTATGAAGTCAGCCAGGCGCCTGCCATCACGCCAGACCCTACACGCGGCGCGCCGCTCTACGCCCAGCACTGTTCGGTCTGTCACGGTAATGCCGGCGCCGGTGATGGCCCTGCGGGAGTGGGCCTCACACCGCCACCCGCTAACCTGCGCGATGCTGCCCGCCTGGACCGCTTAAGCCTGTATGCGATCTACAACACCCTTGGGCTGGGTGTCGAAGGCACGGATATGCCGTCATTCGCCGATCAACTGGACGACCGCCAGCGCTGGGACTTGGCAACCTACATCGCCGGTTTCACCGCCGACCCGGCTGCCGCCAAAAGCGAACGGGCGTTCAATCTCGCCGACCTGGCACGCCAAACCCCCAATGAAGTGCTCGCCGCCGACGGCCCGGCTGCTGCCGCAACTTTCCGCGCCCAACGTGCGCAGCCACCGCAGGTCCAGCGTGGCCCGGCGCAGTTGCTCGACTACACCGCCGCCACCCTGGACAAGAGCCTTGCCGCCTTCCGCAACGGCGACCACGAGCAGGCCTACGACCTGTCGGTCGCCGCTTACCTGGAAGGTTTCGAGTTGGTGGAAAGCTCCCTGGATAACGTCGACGCCAATGTGCGTAAAGACACCGAGAAAGCCCTGATGGCTTACCGGCAATCGTTGCAGGACGGCCTGCCTATCGAGCAGGTGCAGCAGCGCCTGGACGTAGCCAAGGGCAAACTCACCGAATCTGCCGGCTTGCTGGGCGGCGATGGCCTGAGCTGGTCGTTGAGCTATATCTCCGGTTTGCTGATCCTGCTGCGCGAAGGTCTGGAAGCGATTCTGGTGCTGGCGGCGATCCTCGCCTTCCTGCGTAACACCGGCCAGCAATCGGCGGTGCGTAGCGTCAATGTCGGCTGGGGCTTGGCGCTGTTGGCCGGCTTGGCCACCTGGGCCCTGGCGGCGTATGTGATTGACGTCAGCGGCGCCCAGCGAGAATTGCTTGAAGGCTGCACAGCGTTGTTCGCCAGCGTGATGGTGTTGTGGCTCGGTGTCTGGATGCACGACCGGCGCCACGCGGCCGCCTGGCAGGACTACATCAAGAGCAGCCTGGTGGGCGGCGGTGGACGTTTCGGTTTTGCGGTGCTGGCGTTCTTCTCGGTGTACCGCGAACTGTTCGAAGTGATCCTGTTCTACGAAACCCTATGGCTGCAAGCCGGCCCAGCCGGGCATAACGCGGTATTGGCGGGTGGCGCCACGGCGCTGGTGTTGCTGGTGGGTTTGGCCTGGGTGATCCTGCGCGGTTCGGCGAAGCTGCCGCTGGCGCTGTTCTTCGGCATCAACGCCGCGTTGCTGTGTGCGCTGTCGGTGGTGTTTGCCGGGCACGGTGTCAAGGCATTGCAGGAAGCGGGCATCTTCGGTACACGGCCAGTGGCATTCTTTGACTTCGACTGGCTGGGTATCCACGCCGATGCGTACTCGTTGGGTGCGCAAGCTGTGGCGATCCTGGCAATTGTGGTGCTGTACGGTCGTAGCCGGCTGGCTGAAAAACGTCGGGTGGCGGCATAACATGCGGGTGTGGATCGACGCTGATGCCTGCCCTCGGGCGGCCAAGGACCAAGTGGTGAAGTTCGCCCTCAAGCGTCAGTTCGAGGTGGTGCTGGTGGCCGGGCAGAGCCAGATCAAGCCGAGCTTTTCCTGTGTGAAACTGATCGTGGTGCCCAGCGGCCCGGATGCGGCCGATGATTACCTGGTTGAGCACGCCGTGCCCGGCGAACTGGTGATTTGCAGCGACGTGCCGCTGGCCGACCGGCTGGTGAAGAAGGGCGTCACGGCCCTTGACCCAAGGGGTAAGGAGTTCAGCCCGGCGAACATGAGCGAGCGCTTGGCGGTGCGTAACCTGTTCACCGATCTGCGTGAGCAAGGCCAGATGGGCGGCGGGCCACCGCCCCATGGGGAAAAGGACAAGCAGGCGTTTGCCAACTCGTTGGATCGCCTGCTGACCCGCTTGATGAAGCCTCTGTAGGAGCGAGCTAGCTCGCTCCTACAGAAAGAGGGTGTCAGTCATTTTCGTGAGTCAGTTCAAGCACCCGATCCACCAGCTTGTTGATGCCTGAAGCGACCTCACTGATGTTTTTGCCGAGCATATACGCCGGCGTACTTACCAGTTTGCGCGCCTTGTCCTCGACGATATCGTCCACCGCGCATTCGTGGTGGGTGGCGCCCATCTTGTCCAAGGCTGCCGCTGTGTCGGCATCATTGCCGATGGTGCAGGTCACGCCAGGGCCGTAGATCTTCGCGGCCAGGGCCGGTGAGATGCAGATCAGCCCTATCGGCTTGCCGGCTTCGGCAAATGCTTCGGCCAGTTCAAGGACTTGCGGGTTGACGCTGCAACCGGCGCCTTCCACAGCGAAGTTCGACAGGTTCTTCGCCGCCCCAAACCCGCCGGGCACGATCAGCGCATCGAAGTCGGCTGCGTTGGCCTCGCTGATGTCCTTCACTGCACCGCGGGCGATACGCGCCGACTCCACCAGTACGTTGCGCGATTCAGGCATTTCCTCGCCCGTGAGGTGGTTGATCACATGCAACTGCGGGATATTCGGTGCAAAGCATTCGACTTGAGCGCCGCGCTGGTCCAGGCGCAACAGGGTGATCACGCTTTCATGGATTTCTGCGCCGTCGTACACGCCACAGCCGGAAAGGATCACTGCAATTTTTTTGCTCATGGGCATTTCTCCTGATTCATGGCGTTAAATGTCTACTAATTTGTAACCTGTTGCCAATGGGATCTCACGTCGCTGCACCTAATCTTGATGTAACAAAAATAGACCGGACTAGCCCATGGACTTCGTGCCTTACGCGGTACCGTTTTTCATCGCCCTGATCGTGGTTGAACTGCTGGCCGACCGTTGGCGCGGCGCACGCAACTATCGGGTGGCAGATGCCATCAACAGTCTCAGCACCGGCGTGCTGTCCACCACTACCGGGTTGCTGACCAAGGGTGTGGGCTTGCTGACCTACGCATTCGCCCTCAAGCACTTGGCACTGATCCAGTTGTCGGCCCAGAGTGCCTGGACCTGGATGTTCGCCTTCGTGTTCTATGACTTCTGCTACTACTGGCTGCATCGTATGGGGCATGAGCGCAATATTCTCTGGGCCGCACACTCTGTGCACCACCAGAGTGAGGAGTACAACCTCACCACCGCCTTGCGCCAGACCAGCACCGGTTTCCTGCTGAGCTGGATCTTCTACCTGCCCCTGGCCGTGGTCGGCGTGCCGCTGGTGGTGTTTATCAGCGTGGCGTCGCTCAACCTGCTGTATCAATTCTGGGTACATACCCGCCACGTGCCCAAGCTTGGCTGGTTCGAGTGGTTCTTCGTCACGCCTTCCAATCATCGGGCCCACCATGCACAGAACGCTCTCTACATGGATCGCAACTACGGCGGGGTGTTCATTATTTGGGACCGGCTGTTCGGTACTTTCCAAGAGGAAGACGACAACGAGCCGGTGATCTTCGGTGTGACCACGCCCCTGGCCAGTTGGAACCCGCTGTGGGCCAACCTGCAGTTTTATGCGCAGTTATGGAGTGACGCCAGGCGCACTGAAAGCAGATGGGACAAGTTGCGCATCTGGTTCATGCGCACCGGCTGGCGCCCGGCGGACGTCAAAGCCAAGTACCCGATGGCCAAGCCGGACCTGAGCCAGTTCCGCAAATTCGAGGTACCGTTGGATACGCGGCAACAGCTGTACATCGCTTTGCAATTTGCGGCTTACGTAGGGTTGGGTAGCTACTTGATGAATTTCGGCGAGAGGCTGCCCATGGCGGCGCTGGTCGTCGGCTGGGGAGCGATGGCGCTGGGCCTGTTTACCTTGGGGGTGGCGCTGGAGAATCGCCCGTGGGGGTTGAAGGCGGAGCTGGCGCGCCTGGCGCTGAACGTGCCGTTGGTATGGCTGGCGCCGTTGGTCGGGCTGTGGCCCGCCAGCAACCTGGGCTGGCTGGCCCTGGCGAGCTACAGCCTGCTCAGCGTGATCGGCCTCTACTGTTGCAGAAGCCGGCTTACTCGATTGGTGTCTTAGGTGGTTCGACCGGGGCTGGTTCGGCGGCAAGTCGAGCCTTGGCCTCGGCACACGCCTCGCGGGCGATACGGGCATTCTTGAAGCGGCGTCGCAACCACAGGCCCAAGCCCAGCACCAGCAACGCGCCCAGCACCCACAATTCGTATTTCTTGACGCTGCCGAGCATGCCTTCCAGTACCGCGCCGAAGTGGTAGGCCGCAGCCCCCAACGCAGCGGCCCAGATCGCCGCACCGATACCGTTGAGGATCAGGTAACGCATCGGCGGGTAGCCGGACAGGCCGATCGCCACGGGCATCACCGTGCGCAAGCCGTAGACGAACCGGAAGCTCAGTACCCAGATATCCGGATGCTTGCGGATATGCTCCAGTGCCTTGTCGCCCATCAATTGCCAGCGCGGCTTGCGCGCCAGCAGCTTGCGGCCGTGCTTGCGCCCCATGTAGTACCAGAGCTGGTCGCCGGCGTAGCTGCCAAAAAAGGCAACGACCACCACCAGGTTGATATCCATATAGCCACGAAACGCCAGGAAGCCTGCGAGCACGAGGATGGTCTCGCCTTCGAAGAACGTGCCGAGGAAGAGGGCAAAGTAGCCGAAGTCATGCAGAAATTGTTGAAGCATGGTCTAGGGTGCTGGCGAAATGAACGCGCAGCCTACGCCTTCACGAAGATTCATGAAAGTATCGAGATGTGTCACGAAGTGAACAATTCCTACGTAAATGACGAATGCGACTACAGGTCGCGTCGATAAGCACAACTGTCATTCCTTCGTCATAATGGCCGCTTATAACTGCAACGCTCGCCCGTAAACCCGGGCTCAGGAGTCTGTCGTGAGCTTTACCCCTGCCAATCGCCTGTTCCCCGCCACCCGCCTGCGTCGCAATCGCCGTGATGATTTTTCTCGTCGTCTGGTACGTGAAAATGTACTGACGACGAATGATCTGATCCTGCCGGTATTCGTGCTCGACGGTGAAAACCGTCGCGAAGCGGTGGCGTCGATGCCGGGTGTGGAGCGCTTGACCATTGATCAGTTGCTGATCGAGGCGGCGAATTGGGTAGAGCTGGGGATCCCGGCACTGGCGTTGTTCCCGGTGACTCCGTCGGAACTCAAGTCCCTCGATGCCGCCGAAGCCTGGAACCCCCAAGGGATCGCCCAGCGCGCCACCCGTGCCCTGCGCGAGCGTTTCCCGGAGCTGGGAGTGATCACCGACGTGGCACTGGATCCGTTCACCACCCACGGCCAGGATGGCATTCTTGACGAAGACGGCTATGTTCAGAACGACATCACCGTCGATGCCCTGGTCAAGCAGGCGTTGTCCCACGCTGCGGCGGGCGCCCAGGTGGTTGCCCCGTCGGACATGATGGACGGTCGCATCCAGGCGATTCGCGAAGCCCTTGAGCTGGCCGGTCATGTCAATGTGCGGATCATGGCCTACTCGGCCAAGTACGCCAGCGCCTATTACGGCCCATTCCGCGATGCGGTGGGCTCGGCATTGAACCTGGGCAAGGCCAACAAAGCCTCGTACCAGATGGACCCTGCCAACAGCCACGAAGCCCTGCACGAAGTGGCGGCCGACCTGGCCGAAGGCGCCGACATGGTGATGGTCAAGCCTGGGATGCCCTATTTGGACATCCTTTACCGGGTCAAAGAGGAATTCAAAGTGCCGACCTTTGTCTATCAGGTCAGCGGTGAATACGCCATGCACATGGCGGCGATCCAGAATGGTTGGTTGAGTGAAGGGGTGATCCTCGAATCCCTGACTGCCTTTAAACGTGCCGGCGCTGATGGCATCCTGACCTACTTCGCCGCCCGCGCTGCCCAATTGCTTAGAGAGCAACAATAGCCCTCACAGGAACACTCGATGAATACCGAAGGACTCTCAGAAGTTGCCGTAAAAGACGCTCACCCGGTGGTTGAACAAGTCGCCGAGACCCCGCCGGAACTGGAGCCTGCCCCGCCTGCGGTGGTTGCCGAAGCACCTGCGCCGGCGCCGGTGGTCGTGGTCACCAACCTGGATGACAGCAGCCTGTACATCCACCGCGAGTTGTCACAACTGCAATTCAACATCCGCGTGCTGGAGCAGGCGCTGGATGAGTCCTACCCGTTGCTGGAGCGCCTGAAGTTCCTGCTGATCTTCTCCAGCAACCTGGATGAGTTCTTCGAGATCCGTGTCGCCGGCCTCAAGAAGCAGATCACCTTCGCCCGTGAACAAGCCGGTGCCGACGGCCTGCAACCGCACCAGGCCCTGGCGCGCATCAGTGAACTGGTGCACGGCCATGTGGACCGCCAGTACGCGATCCTCAACGACATTCTGCTGCCGGAACTGGAAAAACATCAGGTTCGCTTCATTCGTCGTCGACACTGGACCACCAAGATCAAGACTTGGGTGCGCCGTTACTTCCGTGACGAGATTTCCCCGATCATCACTCCCATCGGCCTCGACCCGACGCACCCGTTCCCCTTGCTGGTGAACAAGAGCCTCAACTTTATCGTTGAGCTCGAAGGTATCGACGCCTTTGGTCGCGACTCGGGCCTGGCGATCATCCCGGCACCGCGCCTGCTGCCACGGATCATCAAGGTACCGGAAGAGGTTGGGGGCGCTGGCGACAATTATGTATTCCTGTCGTCGATGATCCACGCCCACGCGGATGACCTGTTCCAGGGCATGAAGGTCAAGGGCTGCTACCAGTTCCGTCTGACCCGTAACGCCGATCTGGCGCTGGACTCCGAAGACGTCGAAGACTTGGCCCGCGCCCTGCGTGGCGAGCTGTTCTCGCGGCGGTATGGCGACGCTGTACGCCTGGAAGTGGCGGATACCTGCCCGAAACATCTGTCGGACTACCTGCTCAAGCAGTTCAACCTGGCCGAGTCCGAGCTGTACCAGGTCAATGGCCCGGTGAACCTGACGCGCCTCTTCAGCATCACCGGCCTGGACAGCCACCCGGAGCTGCAATACAAGCCGTTCACCCCGCAGATTCCGAAACTGCTGCAAAACAGCGAGAACATCTTCAGCGTGGTGAGCAAGCAGGACATTCTGCTGCTGCACCCGTTCGAGTCGTTCACCCCGGTGGTCGACCTGCTGCGCCAGGCCGCCAAGGACCCGCACGTACTGGCCGTGCGCCAGACTCTGTACCGCAGTGGCGCCAACTCGGAAATCGTCGATGCGCTGGTGGATGCTGCGCGTAACGGCAAGGAAGTGACCGCAGTGATCGAGCTGCGCGCGCGTTTTGACGAAGAGTCCAACCTGCAACTGGCCAGCCGCCTGCAAGCGGCCGGTGCGGTGGTGATCTACGGCGTGGTCGGGTTCAAGACCCACGCCAAGATGATGCTGATCCTGCGCCGCGAGGCCGGGGAGATCGTGCGCTACGCCCACTTGGGTACGGGCAACTACCACGCCGGCAACGCCAAGCTCTACACCGACTACAGCCTGCTGACGTCCGACGACGCATTGTGCGAAGACGTCGGCAAGTTGTTCAGCCAGTTGATCGGCATGGGCAAGACGTTGCGTATGAAGAAGCTGCTGCATGCGCCGTTCACCCTCAAGAAGGGCATGCTCGACATGATTGCCCGCGAGACTCAGTTCGCTCTAGACGGCAAGCCGGCGCACATCATCGCCAAGTTCAACTCGTTGACCGATCCGAAGATCATCCGCGCGCTGTACAAGGCCAGCCAGTCCGGCGTGCGCATCGACCTGGTGGTGCGTGGCATGTGCTGCCTGCGCCCGGGCATTGTCGGGGTGTCGCACAACATCCACGTGCGCTCGATCATCGGCCGCTTCCTTGAGCACACCCGAGTGTTCTACTTCCTCAACGGTGGCGAAGAGCAGATGTTCCTCTCCAGCGCCGACTGGATGGAGCGCAACCTCGACAAGCGTGTGGAGACCTGCTTCCCGGTGGAAGGCAAGAAGCTGATCATGCGGGTCAAGAAGGAGCTGGAAAGCTACCTCACCGACAACACCCACAGCTGGAGCCTGCAATCGGACGGCCGCTACGTGCGTAACACGCCGACCGGTAACCAGAACCCGCGCAGTGCACAGGCAACGTTGCTGGAGAAGTTGGGTAGCCCGATTCTGACGGTGAATTAAACCAGGCTCGCGCGCAACCCTGTGGGAGCGGGCTTGCTCGCGAATGCGGAGTATCAGTCACCAGATGCATTGACTGATCCACCGCATTCGCGAGCAAGCCCGCTCCCACATTTGTATTTTGGTGTTGGTTAGATCGCCTCAGCGCAGATTCAGGCTAAACCCCACCCGCGTCAGCCATTCCGCTTCCTGGGCGAAGTCCGCCTGGGTCAACTGGTTTTCATCCAGCCAGCCTTTCGGGAATACCACGTCCAGGCTGTCGCCATCGGCGTGCAGTTTTACCTGAGGCATTTCCTGGGTACCACGGATGTGGTGGAACAGGATCGCAAAGCGCAACAACGCACAGAGGCGAATCAGCTTGATGCCGTCTTTGCCGAACTCGGCAAACTTGTCCTTGGGGATATTGCGACGATGGCCGCGTACCAGCAACGCGAGCATCTGCTGGTCTTCCCGGGAGAAACCGGCCAGGTCCGAGTGCTCGATCAGGTACGCGCCATGCTTGTGGTAATGGTAGTGGGCGATGTCCAGGCCCACTTCATGCACCTTGGCTGCCCAACCCAGCAACTCACGCCAGACGCCGTCTTCCAGGTCCCAGTCCGCGGCCACCTGGTCGAAGGCGTGCAAGGCTTTGCGCTCCACACGGGCTGCTTGTTCCAGGTCGACGTGGTAACGCTCCATCAGCGAGCTGAGGGTTCGCTCACGCACGTCTTCGTGGTGGTGACGGCCCAGCAGGTCGTAGAGCACACCTTCACGCAGGGCGCCGTCACAGTGGTCCATGCGTTGCAGTTCGAGTGCGTCGAAGATGGCTTCGAGTATCGCCAGGCCTGCAGGGAAGATGGCGCGACGATCGGGCTTGATGCCTTCGAAGTCGATTTTTTCCGCATCCCCCAGCTTGAACAGCTTGCGCTTGAGCCACGCCAGGCCTTCAGCGTTCACCTCGCCAGTGCCATGGCCGCCAGCCTTCAAGGCCAGGCCGATGGCGCGGATGGTGCCGGATGAGCCGATGGCCTCATCCCAGGTCAGGCGGTGCAGGGCGTGTTCGATGCTCATGATCTCCAGCCGCGCTGCCGTGTAGGCCTGGGCATAGCGCGCTGGCGTGATCTTGCCGTCCTTGAAATAACGTTGGGTGAAACTCACGCACCCCATCTGCAGACTTTCACGCAGCAGTGGTTCAAAGCGCTGGCCGATGATGAACTCGGTACTGCCGCCGCCGATGTCCGCCACCAGGCGCTTGCCAGGCGTATCGGCCAGGGTGTGGGACACACCGAGGTAGATCAGGCGGGCCTCTTCACGGCCCGAGATGACTTCAACCGGATGCCCGAGGATTTCCTCGGCGCGATGGATGAACTCGTTGCGGTTTCGGGCTTCACGTAGTGCGTTGGTGCCGACGATACGTACAGCACCAGGGGGCATGCCGTTGATCAGTTGCGCAAAGCGCTTGAGGCAATCGAGCCCGCGCTGCATGGATTCTTCATTGAGCTTGCGCTCGTCGTCGATCCCGGCAGCCAGTTGCACTTTCTCGCCGAGCCGCTCAAGGATGCGGATCTCGCCGTTCTGGGCCTTGGCCACGACCATGTGAAAGCTGTTGGAGCCCAGGTCGATGGCGGCGATCAAGGACAGATTCTTGGCTTGGGATTGCGGCATGGTTTGGGAGTCTCGGTCGATAACCTCACCATCGTGCCACGATCGACCGCTGGAGCCAACGCGTTGTGCTTCAGGATTTTCTCTGAAGCTGTCTATAGGAATTTGTAGGGGAGCTATAGGGCGGCTTCTTATATTTTCGTCGAGCGCATGTAGAGAACTGTAGGTGGTTTTAACGTTGATTGTTTCGAGCATGAATTAAGATAAAACCTACGCCGTGAAGATCGATGTTTTATTGGTTATTTAGTTTAGGACTACCCGTAATGGAAACTAAGGGGGCGGTTATTATTTATCGTTCCGACAGTAACGCAGGTGTTGTCTTATATTTTTGTTAAGTCTGAAAGGTACAGACTGTCACTCGGCAATTCTGCCGTGGTGTTATTTATTTATGGTCAGGTATGTTCAGGACGATGAGCCGGTGGGCGATGGAATTGCCATGGCGAGAGTAAAGAGCGCCCAATAACTTTTATTGGCGAGTCAAATATGAAGAAGATAGCGGGTTTGACAATGGGGCTTGTTTGCTCGGCGGCATCCCTTGGCGTAAATGCCGATACGGGAAACTCGGCCAACCTGAGGGTCATCGGCACCATTAAGCCAGCAGCGTGCACAGTGCACCTTGGTGCAACCGGTGGTGAGGTCAACTACGGCCCAATCAGCGCGTCGAGCATACCGCCGAACGCTTATTACCCATTGCCGGAGAAAACGCTGCCGCTCACGGTAAACTGCGGCTCAACGGCTGCGCAGATGGCGCTGTCTGTCACTGATTTGCAGCCGAGCAGCACGGTGACCGGCATTCTCGGCACAGGGTTTGTCGAAAGCCAGAACTTTGGCCTGGGCCTGGTTGCAGGCAAACGTACGGGTGGCTATTCCGTCAGGTTCTCAACCCTGAGCAGCCAAGGCACCGCCTTGTATCCGATTAGAAGGGCAAGTGGGTCTGGCGCTTGGCTATATAACGGCAACGGTCGGATCGACAAGCATCCTTATCAGCATTCCTGGAGCCGTACTACGGCCGCGACACCCGCGTTCGTGAGCTCAATTACAGCCACGCTTGCAGTCAAGGCTGTCATCAATCGTGGCAGTGAGTTGAACCTGAGCAACGATGTCCCTTTGAACGGGTTGGCCACGTTAATCGTCACTCGAATCTAAAACAGTAAAAAAGCCCGCATCGCAGCCTCTTGGTGAGGTAAAGGCGTGCGGGCTGTTCGGGCCTGCCTGAGCTTTATACGTTTATTTATGTTTATTTATGGGTAGGTGCAACTCGATGCGTTGTCTTTTAAGTGCGATTGTTGCCGTGCTCGGTGGGGTAAGTCTTTCTTATTTACTACTGGGCAATGTGATGGCTGCTGGTATGGAGCCGGAAACATCGGTTGTCATTCTTTATGAGGCAGACGGCGAGGCGACGATAAACGTCAGGAATACCGACGCCGGCGCAGCTTTACTTCACTCGGTCATTCACAACCTTCCAGAGGACCCAGCGCCGCTGCTAATCGTGACTCCCCCTATTGCGCGGGTCGAGCCGGGTGAAGTGCAGTTGGTGCGCCTGATCAGTACCTTGAAGGAGCCGCTCAAGACTCAGCGTTTGAAACGCATTACGTTTGAAGGAATCCCTCAAGCGCGCGCTGATGGTCGTTCGAGCATTGGTATAACCATTCGCCAGGACCTGCCATTGATCCTGCATCCGCGTGGTTTACCCAAGCATCAAGAGCCCTGGACATTGCTTGAGTGGAGGCTGCAGGGCAATCGCCTTACGGTGCATAACAACAGCGCCTATGTGATACGCATGGGGCTGGAGGTGCAACTACTCCCGTTGAGGCAATTAGGTGTGCTGCCGCGCACATACATCCTGCCAGGTGAAGCCCTCTCCACCACGGTCGATGGGGTACTGGGAGGGGTCAACGCCATCGAGATTCAGCCAGCGACGGTCTATGGCTACTCGGCACCGGTCTACAAGGCACCGGTCGTTGTCGACGAGAGTTGACCAGCCTATGAGCAAGGCTACCAATATGGGGAGCTGGCACCCTCCCATGATACCCAGGTGGGTATCGATTTCCCGAGTGTACGGATCAAAGGTTGTCATCGGGCTTGCGACACTTTGCAGTGTACCTGCCTACTCCCAGCCCCTCGGAGAAGGCTTTGACCTTGCGGTATTGTCCGCGCACGGGATTGACCCCAAGGT
The DNA here is from genome assembly GCF_016405635.1 of Pseudomonas sp. MF6755. NCBI lineage: Bacteria > Pseudomonadati > Pseudomonadota > Gammaproteobacteria > Pseudomonadales > Pseudomonadaceae > Pseudomonas > Pseudomonas sp. MF6755. The sequence goes on along the minus strand of NZ_JAEKDA010000024.1, from coordinate 20,921 downwards.
TGCCGATTTTTTTAGAAGTACCGCGCGTTTTCGTGAGGGCGTCCATGTGGTGGGGCTGCGGGTCAACGGTAACCCGTTGGGTCTTGTGGAAGCGCGATTCGATTACGATGGGCAGCTATGTTTCACCCCGCAACTGCTGGAAAAGGCTGGTTTGCGGATCCCTGGTGGCATTGTTCGCCAGGGCATCACGCCCAGTCAGGCGTGCCATGATTTTTTGGGTGAGTATCCCGCGACTATCCTCAAGCTGCGCCCCGGCAGTGATGAGGTCTCGCTGGTTGTACCCACTCAGTCGGTACGCGAGCAAGATTGGGATGGCGGGAATTTTTCCCAGGGTGGCACGGCGGCCGTGTTCAATTACGACGTGCAGGGGTTCGGGGAGCGTACGCGCAATGACTCTGCCCGCTCTGTGTCCGCCTATACCGAGGCCGGGTTCAACCTGGGAAACTGGGTAATCCGCAGTCGGCAGTTCTATGTGTCCGACAATGGCAAGAGTCGCAGCGAGCACGTGAATGCCTATGCCCAGCGCGACTTTGAAGCGCTGAAAAGTACCTTTCAGGTCGGCCAGATCTCCACTAATAACCCGATATTCGGCGGCCTGCAGCTCTCTGGTTTCCAACTTTCTCCCGACGGTCGATCACGCGCCGCAGGGGCTGGCAGCTCGGTGGTGGTAGAAGGTCTGGCACAAGACTCGTCGCGGGTCGAAGTACGCCAGGCCGGGGTATTGATTCATACGACGCTGGTGCCCGCGGGGCCTTTCAGGTTCACCGACCTGGCTTTGCTAAATGGCACCAGCGATCTTGAAGTGAGTGTTGTCGGTACGCGCGGCGGCAGTCATAAGTTCACAGTTCCAGCCGCGTCTTTTCGTGGCGCGTTTCAGGTAGAGCCCGGCTATCACTTTTCACTTGGCAAGGTACGGGGCGCCAAGCTGGAGGATGGTGAGCCACCGGTAGTCGCGATGGGAAGCGGAACCTGGGGCTTAGGGCGTGATTCGTCGCTGGGGTTCGGCTTGATGAGCACTGATGCTTATCACGCCGCGGGCGGAACACTGAGTAGCATTTTTTTCCAGCGGCTATCGATCGCGGTTAACCAGAACCTGTCTCGCGACAATATAGGGAATGTCAGCGGGGCGCAGCGCGCGATTTCCTTGGGAAGCCCACTGACTGCCAATATCGAACTGAGTGCGAGTGCTACCACCCGTACGAGGGGTTATCGCGACTTGCTTGAGGCCGGGCGGTCGATGGGGCGTGATGATCTGAACTTCCGATTCAAAAACCAATATACCTTTGGGGTGAGTTGGGCGAACCCGCAACTGGGAGGTTTTTCCCTTAATTACTCTCACGGCTCGCAGTTTGACGGGCAGTCAGCCGAACATTTGTTTGCCGCGTGGAACCGTGATTTCAGCGGCACGCGTGTGGCGTTGATTGCCGATTCCCGAGTGGGTGGTTCCAGGGCACGTAGCGCTCGACGAGACGAGCGCGAGCAACGCAGGCGAGAGCCCGGTAAAGATCTTTCCGTTCGGCTGGAGGTCACTGTTGCGTTCGGAGAGAGCCGCAGTGTCAGGTCCTATGCCAGTCGCCGGGACGACAGGGTTGAGCTGGGTACCACATTCAGTGAGCGGGTCAACGATGCCGTGAACTATGAGGTGGGTATGGCACGTGAGCAAGCCAGTCGGGAACAGTCTGTTCACGGGCGGGTGAATGTAACGCCGCGTTATACACAGTTCTCGTTGGGTATGCGGCGCGACTCGTTGGGCACAGGGTATGCGAGCCAATTGCGGGGCGGGGTGGTGGCGCATGAGCAGGGTCTGACGTTCTCGCCCTATGCCGTCCAGGATACCTTCGGCATTGTTTCGGTGGGTGATGTCCGGTCTGCAAAGGTTTCGACCCCACAGGGGCCGGTTTGGACGGATTCCGGCGGGCAAGCGGTGATCGCCAGCCTGCCGCCCTACCAGAGCAGCAGCGTGGAAGTGCAGACCCAGTCGCTGCCAAGCCGAATTGATTTGAAAAACGGTACCAAGACCCTTGCAGTCGGGCGCGGCTCTTTCAATACGGTTGAATTTGAAGTGATAAAGGTGCGCCGTCTGCTGCTTGAAGTGCGTGACGAGCAAGGGCAGCCCTTACCACAAGGTGCTGCGGTTTTCGCCAAGAACAATGTCTTCCTGACCAGCGTAGTGGGCGAAGGCATGGTGTTTCTGAACAACCTGGACGAGCCGCAGGTCTTGAGCATTTCCAGTGGGGATGGACCCGCCTGCTCGTTTCAATTGAACCCTGAGCCAGAAACCGATGAAGACAAACTTTATGAAACAGCCTCGGCGGTCTGCCGTGCACAGTGAGTCGGGCAGTCCTTTTGTATCCGGGCGCTTGGGCCTCGGGCTTTTGCTTTACCTGCTGCTTGTCGGGCTTATGCCCAGTGCTGCTTATGCCAGCCAGTGTCGAGTGTCGTTGAGCCAACCCACAGTCGACTACGGGGTTATTCGTCGTGCTGAATTATTGGGTGAGCAGTCCGGGCACCCACAGTTTTCCTTGGGTCATCGCACGCTCAGGCTGACCGTGGACTGCGCCGATGAGACACCGATGGCGATACGCTTCACGGGGGTACCTGCGGGAACCAGGGGGTTTCGGTTTGGGCGCGACGGGCACTTCATCCTGAATCTTCAGCAGGCCCAAGTGGACGGACGGGACGTGGAGTTACGTTCACTGTACCGGCCTGATGAGTCCGCAAAGGGTCGCCTGTTGCCAGGCGTGGTGCTTTGCACGCAAGCCGGCGGCGCTCCAGTATCGGGGCGTCGCTTGACTGCCTTGGTCAGTATCGACACTTATCTGCCGGCGAGCGGGCTGGCCGTAAGCAACGAAACCTCGCTGGAGGGGCGGGGAAGTGTTGAGAGGGTTCCCTGCGCCTGAATGATCAGGCGGGCGGCTCCACCGAACCAATGAAATTGGCGAGCTCAGGTGTTCTCGGGTTGGCAAACAATACCTTGGGGTCGCCGGTTTCATGCACTTTACCCTGATGCATGAACACCAGTTTGTCGCCGACTTCCCTGGCAAAGCGCATTTCGTGGGTCACCATGATCAGGGTCATGCCGTCCTGGGCCAGTTGGCGCACCACACTGAGCACTTCATTGACCAACTCCGGGTCCAGGGCCGACGTAATCTCATCGCACAACAGCACCTTGGGTGACATGGCCAACGCCCGAGCAATCGCCACCCGTTGCTGCTGGCCACCGGACAAGCGATCGGGGAAGGCGTCGAACTTCTCACCCAGCCCGACCCGTTCGAGCATCTGCCTTGCCAGTTGTGCCGCCTTGGCCTTGGGCACTTTCTGCACCACTTGGGGCGCCAACATCACGTTTTCACCGACGGTCAGGTGTGGGAACAGGTTGAACTGCTGGAACACCATGCCGACTTTTTGCCGCAGGCTGCGCAGGTCGGCGCGGGCGGCGTCGAGGTATTCGCCATCGACTTCAATCACGCCATCGTTGATCGACTCCAGGCCATTGAGGGTGCGCAGCAGGGTGGACTTGCCCGAGCCGCTGCGGCCGATGATCGCCACCACCTGGCCTTCATCCACCGTCAGGTCGATGCCTTTGAGAACGTGGTGATCGCCGTAATACTTATGCAGGGCAGAAATTCTAAGCAGAGGCATGCAGTCTCCTTTCCAGGTAGCGCGCACTGAGGGACAAGGGGTAGCAGAGCAGGAAGTAACCAAGGGCTACCAGGCCGTAGACCATGAATGGCTCGAAGGTGGCATTGGCGAGCATGCCGCCGGTCTTGGTCAGTTCGGTGAAGCCGATGATCGAGGTCACGGCGGTGCCTTTGACCACCTGCACCGAGAAACCCACCGTTGGCGCGACCGCAATGCGCAGCGCCTGGGGCAGGATCACATAACGCAGTTGCTCAAGCGGGTTAAGGGCCAGGCTGGCCGAGGCTTCCCATTGGCCATGGGCAATGGAATCTACGCAGCCGCGCCAGATTTCAGCCAGGTAAGCGCTGGTAAACAGGGTCAAGGCAATCGCCGCTGCCAGCCAGGGGGATATATCCACGCCGAGCAGGGCAACGCCGAAAAACACCAGAAACAGCTGCATCAGCAACGGTGTGCCCTGGAACAGTTCGATATAGGTGCGGGCAACAGCACGCGGGAAAGCTTTGCGGCTGATGCGCATCGTCATCACCAACAAGCCGATCAGGCCGCCGCCCACAAACGCCACCAAGGACAGCAGCAGCGTCCATTGCAGGCCGGTGAACAGGTTGCGCACGATATCCCAGAATGAAAAATCACTCATCGGCTGTTCCTCATCACAAACCGTCGGCCGATCCAGTTGAGCAACTGGCGAATCATCAGCGCCATGCACAGGTACACCAGGGTGGTCAGCGCATAGGTTTCAAACGCACGGAAATTACGCGACTGGATAAAGTTAGCGGCAAAGCTCAGCTCTTCGGTGGCAATCTGCGAACACACCGCCGAACCGAGCATCACGATGATGATCTGGCTGCTCAGGGCCGGCCACACCTTGCCCAGCGCCGGTAGCAGAACCACATGGCGGAACGCTTCGAAGCGCGTCATCGCCAGCGCTGCAGCCGCCTCTAGTTGCCCGCGCGGGATAGCCTGTACACCGGCGCGGAGGATCTCGGTTGAATAAGCCCCCAGATTTATCACCATCGCCAGCACGGCGGCTTGCCACTCGGTGATCTTCAGCCCCAGGGACGGCAGGCCAAAGAAGATGAAGAACAACTGCACCAGGAACGGCGTGTTGCGGATCAACTCGACATACACACCAAAGATCCACGCAAACGGCTGGATCTTCCACGCTCGTACCACGGCGCCGAGGGTGCCCAGCGCAACCCCGAGGATGGCGCCGATGGCCGTCAGCTCAAGGGTGAACAGCGCGCCGCGCAACAGCAGGTCGGTATTGGCCAGCACTGGCACAAAGTCGAATTGATAGGCCATCAATCAGCTCCGCTTCAGAGATCAGCAGGCAGCGGTTCTTTGAGCCACTGCATTGCGTTCTTTTCCAGGCTACCGTCAGCCTTGGCGGTGACGAGGATCTGGTTGACCTTCTCCAGCAACGCCGGCTCGTTCTTGTTCACGCCCACGTACACGGGCGAATCCTTGAGCTTTACCTTCAGCGCCGGTACGCGTTTGGGGTTGCGTTCGCTGATTGCGACCATGACTACGTTGCCGCTGGCGATCAGGTCGACCTGGCCGGCCAGGTAGGCGGCGATGGTTGAGTTGTTGTCTTCAAAGCGCTTGATCGTGGCTTCCTTGGGCGCCACCGCAGTCAGCTCGATATCCTCGATGGCGCCACGGGTCACACTGATGGTCTTGCCCTTCAGGTCGTCGGTGCTGGCGATGGCGGCATCAGGCGGACCGAACACGGCCAGGTAAAACGGCGCGTAGGCTTTGGAGAAGTCGATGACCTTTTCGCGCTCGGCGTTCTTGCCCAGGCTGGAAATCACCAGGTCGACCTTGCCGGTGGTGAGGAATGGAATGCGGTTGGTGCTGTTGACCGGGGTCAGCTCCAGCTTGACCTTGAGTTGCTCGGCCAGCAGCTTCGCGGTATCGATGTCCAGGCCGCGGGGCTGCATGTCGGGGCCGACCGAGCCGAACGGCGGGAAGTCCTGGGGCACGGCGACCTTGAGGGTGCCGCGCGCGACAATATCGTCCAGACCGTTAGCCTGGGCGGGCGCGTGGCCCAGCATCAGGCTGGCAAACAGGGCAGTGAGCAGGGCGCTGTAGCGCTTGGTCATGGCGACTCTCCGAAAAGGCTGAGGGGATTTTCTGGATTTGCTCAGTGCACAGCCCATGCCATTACCGATCGAATCGCCTGTGAGGCCGGAGTTTGCGGCGCCGTGGTGGTCTTACTGGTCTGAACAGTGGTCACGTTTTCTGCACTCTTTTCGAGCGCCGATAAAACTGCACGAGCCCCTTTGGGGCGTGGCTTGCAGCCAGTTGTGAATAGCTTTACAACTAGCCGCACATCGACCGGGAACCCTGAGCTTTTTATGAATTCCATCGCCCAAGCCGTACCGGAAACGGCTCTCCAGGCCATCCGCAAACTGATCAAGGAGCAAGGCTTCGCGGCGGGTGATGCATTGCCGTCCCAGCGCGACCTGGCGGTGCAATTGGGAGTCAGTCGGGCGTCGCTTCGCGAGGCGTTGTCGTCCCTGAGTGCCTTGGGCGTGGTCAGCGTGCAGCCGGGTAAGGGTGTGTTCGTGCAGCAAGTGCAAGAGGCGCCGGGGTTCGCCTGGCCCTTCGCGGCGCAGGTCTCTGCGCTGGAGATCTTCCAACTGCGGTACGCGTTGGAGGGCTTCGCGGCGGGGTTGGCAGCGGTGACATTGACCATCGATGAGCTGGACTGTCTGGAAGACAATGTCGAAGCCATGCGCACAGTGCTCAAGGCGGGGGACTTCGGAGCGGCCGCCCGGCTGGACTTCGAATTTCACCAACGCATTCTGCTGGCCAGCGGCAACCAGGCAATGGTGAGCATCCTCAGTGCCCGCGCCGAAGTATTTCTGGAAAGCCAGAAACTACCGTTCATCCGGCCGGAGCGGGCGATGGAAACCTGGCAGGAGCATCGCAAAATCCTGCGTGCCCTGGCCCGGCGTACCCGCACGGCGGCACAGAAAAGCATGCAGGAACACGTACGCAATGCGGCGTTACGCACGGGCATAGCGTTCGTGACGCCCTGAGTTGTATACCCAAACTCATGCGACGCCATAGCAAGACTCAATCAGACGCGGCTTCCTGAACGGGGTAAGGGCGGCTATGATGGGCCACGTTTTTTTTGCTTACATTCCGGAGACATCCATGAGCAACGATCTTATCAAGCACGTCACCGACGCGACCTTTGAGGCCGAAGTACTCAAGGCTCAAGGCCCGGTGCTGGTTGACTACTGGGCTGAATGGTGCGGCCCTTGCAAAATGATCGCTCCGGTCCTGGACGACATTGCAACCACCTACGAAGGCAAGTTGACCATTGCCAAGCTGAACATCGACGACAACCAGGAAACTCCGGCCAAGCATGGCGTGCGCGGTATTCCTACGCTGATGCTGTTCAAGAACGGCAACGTCGAAGCCACTAAGGTAGGCGCGCTGTCGAAGTCCCAGCTGCAAGCTTTCCTCGACGCGAACATCTAAGCGTCATCGAAAAAGCCCCGCAAATAGCGGGGCTTTTTCGTTAAGCAGGGCTAGACGCTCAGAAATTCAGGTGGTACATTCGGCCCCGCACTGGTTTCTCCACTGCCCCCTGCAAGCCGTCGCCGACGCATTCCTTTTCGATTAGTACGCGATCCTGTCGCCTTCTCTGCGGCGCGGCCTCATTAAGCCAAAAGCTTAATTTCCCCCCTCCATAAATGATTACGTCATTCCTATATGAATCTGACTGAACTCAAGCAAAAGCCGATTACCGACCTGCTCCAATTGGCCGAAGAAATGGGCATAGAAAATATGGCCCGTTCGCGCAAGCAGGACGTGATTTTCTCCCTGCTCAAGAAGCACGCGAAAAGCGGCGAGGAAATCTCCGGTGATGGCGTGCTGGAGATTCTCCAGGACGGCTTCGGCTTCCTCCGCTCTGCAGACGCTTCCTATCTTGCCGGCCCGGACGATATCTACGTCTCGCCGAGCCAGATCCGTCGCTTCAACTTGCGCACCGGCGATACCATCGTTGGCAAGATCCGTCCCCCGAAGGAAGGCGAGCGTTATTTCGCCCTGCTCAAGGTCGACACGATCAACTTCGATCGTCCCGAGAACGCGAAAAACAAGATTCTCTTCGAGAACCTGACGCCGCTGTTCCCGACTGTGCGCATGAAGATGGAAGCCGGTAACGGTTCCACCGAAGACCTGACCGGTCGTGTGATCGATCTGTGCGCCCCGATCGGCAAGGGCCAGCGTGGCCTGATCGTCGCACCGCCGAAAGCCGGTAAAACGATCATGCTGCAGAACATTGCAGCGAACATCGCGCGTAACAACCCTGAAGTTCATCTGATCGTGCTGTTGATCGATGAGCGTCCGGAAGAAGTAACCGAAATGCAGCGCACCGTGCGCGGCGAAGTGGTTGCCTCGACGTTCGATGAGCCGCCAACCCGCCACGTGCAGGTTGCCGAAATGGTGATCGAGAAGGCCAAGCGCCTGGTCGAACACAAGAAGGACGTGGTGATCCTGCTCGACTCCATCACGCGTCTGGCGCGTGCCTATAACACCGTGATCCCAAGCTCCGGCAAGGTGCTGACCGGTGGTGTCGATGCTCACGCCCTGGAGAAACCGAAGCGTTTCTTCGGTGCGGCTCGGAACATCGAAGAAGGCGGCTCGCTGACCATTATCGCCACTGCGCTGGTTGAAACCGGTTCGAAGATGGACGAAGTGATCTACGAAGAGTTCAAGGGTACCGGCAATATGGAACTGCCCCTGGACCGTCGCATCGCTGAAAAACGCGTGTTCCCTGCGATCAACATCAACCGTTCCGGCACTCGCCGCGAAGAGTTGCTGACCGCAGACGACGAACTGCAGCGCATGTGGATTCTGCGCAAGCTGCTGCACCCGATGGACGAAGTGGCTGCCATCGAGTTCCTGATCGACAAGCTGAAAACTACCAAGACCAACGACGAGTTCTTCCTGTCGATGAAACGCAAGTAATACGGCGTTTCAGGTCCAAAAAAATGGCGCCCCGCGAGGGGCGCCATTTTTTTTGCATCGAGATTCGTACGTATTTGTGGCATAAGTATCCGATTAGTAACAAAAATTGACGCGTGACTACGCTCATCCTTTTCGTCACAGACTGACCACATTCTTATGACCACTCTTGCTTACCGCAGAGACATTGATGGCCTGCGTGCCATTGCTGTCCTCGCAGTCGTATTATTTCATTTTGGCGTTCCTGGCATTACTGGCGGTTTTGTTGGCGTTGATGTGTTTTTCGTCATCTCCGGCTTCTTGATTACGTCAATTATCTGGCGTGAGCGTCAGGCTGGACGCTTCAGTTTCATCGACTTCTGGGCTCGCCGGGCTCGGCGTATCTTGCCCGCACTGTTCGTGATGATCGCGGCGACGCTGGCGGTGGGCTGGTTTCTGTTGGCGCCCAAGGACTATGAGGAACTGGGGCGCTCGGCGCACTATCAGGTGACTTTTACCTCCAACCTGTTGTTCTCACGCCAGCACGGCTACTTCGATGTGTCTTCTGACATCAAGCCCTTGCTGCATACGTGGTCACTGGCGGTGGAAGAGCAGTTCTACATATTCTTCCCCCTGCTGCTGACGTTGCTTTCAAGCCGCTTGAAGCACTGGCGCCTGGCGCTGTTCGCGGTGTTGCTCGGCTCTTTCGGCATGAGTGTCTGGGCGGTGCAGCACGAGCCGCAAAAAGCCTTCTTCCTGTTGCACCTGCGGGCCTGGGAATTGTTGGCCGGTGCGATGCTGGCCGTGTTGCCCAAGCGTGAGTGGCGCGCTTCGCCCGCCCTGGCACAAGGGGTCAGCCTGGCCTCCATGGCGTTGATCCTGATCGCAGTAGTGGGTTACGACGCGACGACCCCCTTTCCCGGTGCGACTGCGCTACTGCCAGTACTCGGTGTCGTCGGGTTGATCTGGGCCAACGGGCAACAACACACCTGGGTTGGGCGCCTGTTGAGTACGCGGGTAATGGTGGGTATCGGACTGATTTCCTATTCCTGGTACCTGTGGCATTGGCCGGTGTTCGTGTACGCCAACTATGCTGCGGTGGATGGCTTGAGCGCACTGGAACTGGCCGGGCTGATGCTGCTTTCGCTGGTTCTGGGCTACCTGTCCTGGCGCTTTGTGGAAACGCCGTTCCGGGAAAAACGCTTGCTGGCCGGGCGCAAGGCGATTCTGGCTGCAGCCGTGGTCGGTATATTGGGGCTTGGCTTTACTGGCCTGGCGATACGCGAATCCGATGGCGTGCCTTCGCGCTTGTCCGAACAGGCGTTGCGTTTCGCCCAGGCCAAGAAGTGGAGCCCGGAATTGATGGCGTGCATGGCCGACAAAGACACGCCGGATGAGCGACTGTTCTGCCATTTCGGCCCGAAAAGCCAGTCCGTCTCAGCGCTGGTATGGGGCGACAGTCATGCCACTGCGCTGATTCCGGCGCTCAAAGATGGCGCCGACCGCCACAATATCAGCTTGGTCGAAGCCAGTTTTGCCGGCTGTATTCCGCTGGATGGCTTGGAAAATATTGCCCGGTGTGCGCATTTCAACCATCGCGTCGAGAAAGCCATGGCCGAGCAGACGTTCAGCGACGTGGTCTTGGCGGCCCGTTGGAGCCTGTATGTGTATGGGCAAATGTCGGGTGACAAGGAGCATGCGCTCAAGGATCCCGGCACCGGCAAGTACGTGCGTGCCATCGCCGAACAACGCTTTGCCCAAGGCCTGCGCGAACGCATCCAAAGCTTGCGTGCTGCGGGGCATCGGGTCTGGTTGGTCAAGGAAGTGCCATTGCAGGAAATCATCGTGCCTTATCGTCTTAGCCGCCTGGCAATGATGAACCGGCCGGTGGACGGTGAAGGGCTCCCCGTGTCCGAGCATGTGAAGCGCCAGGCGTTTATCACGCAATTGTTTGACGAACTGACGGTTGCTGACAGTGGCGTGATGGTGCTGGATCCTGCGCCTCAACTGTGTGGCGCTGATGGCTTGTGCCGCGTCGAACTGAATGGTCGCGCTCTTTATACCGATGATAACCACTTGTCAGACGTGGGGGCGCGACACATCGAGGCGTTCCTGGAGCCGTTGTTCAGTTCGCTGCAATCGCGAGGGTTGACGGCCAATTAAGCTGTCAGTCAGCCTCAGAGCAGGTAGGATGTACGCCTATTTTACGGGTGGCATGGTTAATGAAATTCAAGGATCTTCGGGATTTCGTGCAGCAACTTGAGCAGCGCGGAGAGTTGAAACGTATCCAGATGCCGATTTCTCCGGTACTGGAGATGACTGAGATTTGTGACCGCACCTTGCGCAGCAAGGGTCCGGCGCTGCTGTTCGAAAACCCGACCGGCTTTGATATCCCGGTGCTGGGCAACCTGTTCGGCACTCCCGAACGCGTAGCCTTTGGCATGGGCGCCGAGTCCGTCAGCGAGCTGCGCGAAATCGGCAAGCTGCTGGCTTTTCTCAAGGAGCCCGAGCCGCCCAAGGGCTTGAAGGACGCCTGGTCGAAGCTGCCGATCTTCCGCAAGATCATTGCCATGGCCCCCAAGGTGGTCAAGGACGCGGTGTGCCAGGAAGTGGTCATCGAAGGCGATGATGTCGACCTGGCCATGCTCCCGGTACAGACCTGCTGGCCCGGCGACGTTGGCCCGCTGATCACTTGGGGCCTGACCGTCACCAAGGGCCCGAACAAAGACCGCCAGAACCTCGGTATCTACCGCCAGCAAGTGATCGGCCGCAACAAGGTCATCATGCGCTGGCTGAGCCACCGTGGCGGTGCCCTGGACTTCCGGGAGTGGTGCGAGAAGCATCCCGGCAAGCCGTTCCCGGTTTCCGTGGCCCTGGGTGCAGACCCGGCGACTATTCTCGGCGCCGTCACCCCCGTGCCCGACAGCCTGTCCGAATACGCCTTCGCCGGCCTGCTGCGCGGTAACCGCACCGAACTGGTCAAATGCCGCGGCAACGACCTGCAAGTACCGGCCACCGCTGAAATCATTCTCGAAGGCGTGATTCATCCAGGCGAGATGGCCGACGAAGGCCCTTACGGCGACCACACCGGCTACTACAACGAAGTCGACAGCTTCCCGGTGTTCACCGTCGAGCGCATCACCCATCGGGTCAAGCCGATCTACCACAGTACCTACACCGGCCGTCCACCGGATGAGCCGGCCATCCTGGGCGTGGCGCTCAACGAAGTGTTCGTGCCGATCCTGCAAAAGCAGTTCCCGGAAATCACCGACTTCTACCTGCCGCCCGAAGGTTGCTCGTACCGCATGGCCATCGTGACCATGAAGAAGTCGTACCCAGGGCATGCCAAGCGGGTCATGCTGGGTGTGTGGTCGTTTTTGCGACAGTTCATGTACACCAAGTTCGTTATCGTCACCGACGACGACATCAACGCCCGGGATTGGAACGACGTGATCTGGGCCATCACCACGCGCATGGACCCCAAGCGCGATACGGTGATGATCGATAACACGCCAATCGACTACCTCGACTTCGCGTCGCCGGTGTCGGGCCTGGGCTCGAAAATGGGCCTGGATGCCACCCACAAGTGGCCGGGTGAGACTACCCGCGAGTGGGGCAGGGTGATCGTCAAGGATGAAGCCGTAACGGCGCGTGTCGATGCGATCTGGAAAGAATTGGGAATAGATTGATGCGTGTAACCCTGCAACCTTCCGGTGCTGTGCTGGAGCTGCTCCCTGGCGAGCGAATCCTCGACGGCGCTCGCCGCCTGGGCTATGAGTGCCCCCAAGCCTGTCGCAATGGCGTATGCCATGTCTGTGCGGCGTTGCTGGTGGAGGGCCGGGTAAGGCAAACCGGTGAGGTGCGTGATCATGGTGAGTTCTACACCTGCATCGCCGAGCCGTTGGAGGACTGCATTGTGTTGTGGGATGGGGTACTGGCGCCGGGAGAATTACCGTTGCGCAAACTGTCGTGTCAATTGATCGAATGTGTGGAAGTCGGTGGCGATGTGTGGCGTGTGCGCCTGCGCGCCCCGGCCGGCAAGGCGCTGCGTTACCACGCCGGGCAATACCTCATGATCGAGCGGGAGAAGGGCGAAAAATCGGCGTTTTCCCTGGCCTCGGCACCCCACGCCGGGCGTGAATTGGAGTTGCATGTACTGGCGCGGGAAGACAGCGCACGCAGCCTGATCGAGCAATTACAGCGCAACCAGATGGCCCGCGTCGAATTGCCGTTTGGCGACACGCACTTGGCTGAATTGCCCGATGGGCCGCTGGTGCTGATGGCCGCCGGCACCGGCATGGCGCAAATGCACAGCTTGATCGAGCATTGCCGCGCTTCGGGCTTCAAGCACCCGGTACACCTGTACTGGGGCGTGCGCCTGCCAGAAGACTTCTACGCGATCGATCACTGGGATCAATGGCTGCAATTACCCAACCTGTACCTGCACAAAGTGGTCAGCGACTTGTGTGGTTGGGAAGGGCGTTGCGGTTTGCTGCATGAGGCGGTGTGCGAAGACATTGCCGATCTCAATACCGTGCATGTCTACGCCAGCGGCTCACCGGCGATGGTCTACGGCACCCTGGACGCGCTGGTCAACGCCGGCATGGATGCACACCGAATGCGCGCCGATGTGTTTGCCTACGCCCCACGGCCCTGAGCAGAGCAAAAAACACTATTAAATGCCGATCAAACTGTGGGAGCGGGCTTGCTCCCACATTGGATTGTGCACGCTCAGAATCGTAACCCGGTCGTCACCATCGCTGCATTGAACCCCAGCAGCACCAGCTCTGCCGCCACCGGCCCGTAATGGGCACCCACGGACGGAATGATTACCGGCGCCACGCCGAATCGGTTCAACGGGATCTTGTCGCGGTACTCGCCGCGATAGCCCTGAAGCAGCCCGCCGGTCAACTTCGCGTACACCGGGTAGTCCGCCATGTCATAGCGCTTGCCCACATAGGCGTAGTACGAGCGCTGGCGGAACGAGTTGCGAAAGGTCACACCGCCATACACCAGGCCCGACGCCTCATTGCGTTCCAGGCCGATCAAATCTTGCTTGTTGTTGTGCTCCGGGTCGGGTGCGAAGTGCCGGGTGTAGACGCTGGTCTGGGCGTACCAGAAGCCTTTGTCATCATTGGCAGGTGGGGTTTCGGCAGCCAGTGCGGTGGTGGCCTGGGCCAGGAAAAACAGACCAGGCAAGCGGAATTTTTTCATGAAGCGACCTCGATAGGCGATGTGATTAACGGCTAAGTGGGTCGTGATGTGCACGCTATTTTGACGGTTTGGTGCGCGCACAGGCTGAACCGCGGCTGAAAGTACCGGGATTGCCTGCTCGGATCCTGACGAAAGGGTGGTCGCCCTTATGCTTTTGCTTATTCTTTTAAGGTATTTATTCTATTCAATAGATATCTTTAAGCTATATAGCAACGGACTACCGACTTCATCGACAGTAACCAATCACTGACCGCCACCGCCCGCCAGCCGGATCGATCGTACGAACTCAGAGCGCTGAAGTTCTGATTTTTGATGCCAAGGGGAGCGGTATGGGGAGCTACAACAAGCACGCGCTATACACGGCGATTTTGTCGGCCAATTTGCTGACCGCTGTGGGATTCAATCCAGTTCTGGCAGACGAAACATCCGTCGTCGATGCACCCAGACTCGATGCGGTGATCGTGACCGGCACCCGCGCCCAAGAGCGCACCGCCAGTGCGTCGCTGTCGCCAATCGACGTAATTTCCGGCGAAAGCCTGCGCAGTACCGGCTCCGATGAGCTGGGCGCCGTGTTGGCGCGGCTGATCCCATCGATCAACTTCCCGCGGCCAAGCCTGGTGGATGGTGCCGAACTGGTACGCCCGGCGCAGTTGCGTGGTTTGTCACCGGACCAGGTGCTGGTGCTGGTCAACGGCAAGCGCCGCCATACCAGTGCCTTCGTCAATCTGGGGGGCGCTGTGGGGCGCGGTTCGGCGCCTGCGGATTTGAATGCGATCCCACTGTCGGCGGTGGACCATATCGAAGTGCTGCGCGATGGTGCTTCTGCACGTTATGGCTCTGACGCGATTGCCGGGGTGATCAACGTGATTCTCAAGCGCGCCGACCATGGTGGCTCGATCTCCACCAAGTTCGGCGAGTACAAGAAGGGTGACGGCATCCAGCGTAATATCAGCGGCAATACTGGCTTGGCATTGGGCGACAACGGCTTTATCAACCTGTCGGCCGAAGGTGCTGATAACGATTACACAAACCGCGCCGGCAATGATTACCGCCCAGGTAGCATCGGCTCCACCACCTACGGCCAGCGTGTGTTCCGCCAAGGCGAGCCGGCGACCAATGAAGGCAAGTTCCAGTTCAACTCCGAATATTCCTTCAATGATGCAGCCGAGCTCTACACCTTCGGTGGCTACAGCAAGCGCCGCGGTGAAACAGCGGCGTTCTACCGGGCGAGCAACGCGTCCAACAACATCCCGGCGCTCAACCCCAACGGCTACCTGCCGCTGATCAAAGGCAACCTGGAAGACACCTCGCTGGTGGTGGGCCTGCGCGGCTTGCTGGCCTACGACTGGCATTACGATCTGTCGGCCAACTACGGCAAGAATCAGTACGAGCTGGGCACCGAAACCATCAACACTTCCCTGGGCTTGGCCACGCCACGCAAGTTCAACAACGGCACCCTGAGCAACGATCAGAAACAAGTCAGCCTGGACCTGTCCCGTGAGTTCGACGTGGGCTTCCTGCCGTACCCGGTCTCCGTGGCGTTCGGTGGTGAATACCTGCACCAGGGCTATGAAATCGAAGCGGGCGAGCCGGCGTCCTATTATCAGACCGGCAGCTCGGGCCTGGGTGGTTTCCGCGACGCCGATGCCGGCACCAGTACCCGGCACAACTGGGCGCAGTACCTCGACCTGGAAACCAACTTCACTGAAAAACTCAGCGCTTCGGCCGCCGTGCGCCATGAGGATTACAGTGACTTCGGCTCCAACGTCAGCGGCTCGCTGTCGGCCCGCTACGACTTCACACCCCAAGTGGCCTTGCGCGGCAGTATCTCCAACGGTTTCCGCGCGCCATCCCTGGCCCAGCAGAACTTTGCCTACACCTCCTCGCAGTTGATCGGCAGCACCATCCAGGAAGCCGGTACTTTCCCGGCCAACAGCCAGGTGGCGCGCCTGCTCGGTGCCGAAGACCTCAAGGCCGAGAAGTCGCGCAACTACAGCCTCGGCCTGGTACTGGAGCCGGCCGATGACCTGACCGTCACACTCGACGTGTACCGCATCGATATCCGTGACCGCATCAGCCTGTCTTCCAACCTCAATCTCAACCCGGCGACAGTTGCTTACCTGCAAGCCAATGGTGTCGGCAATATCAACTACACCACCGCCCGTTACTTCACCAATGCCACGGACACCAGCACGGATGGCGTCGATCTGGTGGCTAACTATCGGTACCAGTTCGATAACGGCATTCGCTGGAACAGCACCGTGGGTTACAACTACAACCACACCAAGGTCACAGACGTGAAAGCCAACCCGGCGATCCTCGACAGCCTCGGGGCCAACCTGGTGCGGGTCGACCGTCGCGAGCGTATCGGCCTGCTCGGCGACACCACGCCCCAGCACAAGCTGAGCCTGGGCAACGACTTCACCTTCGGCCGCTGGGCGCTGCACAGTAACCTGGTGCGCTATGGCGAGTTCACCAGCTACCAGGCGGACAAGGACAATGATCAGACCTTCAAGGCCGCCTGGGTGCTGGACCTGTCGGCTGACTATAAGTTGAAGAACTGGACCTTCACCCTGGGCGGCGACAACGTCACCGATAAATACCCGGAGAAGGTCAATGCCTACGCCAGCAGTGGTGGCAATTTGGCCTATAGCACTTTTTCGCCGTACGGTTACAGCGGCGCGTTTTATTACGGTAAAGTCGCTTACAACTGGTAACACACAGGAGGCGCACCGCTTTTCGCCATGACCGCCATTGAAACCGATCTTTTGCAGTTGGCTTACCCTCCGCGGCTCGATCTTGGGCCGCAACTCACTCACGAACAATTGATGAGCTCGATGCAGGCCACCATGGCCCGGCATAAGGGTGGGCCGGTGTGGCTGTTTGCCTATGGTTCGCTGATCTGGCGCCCTGAATGTTCGTCGACCGAACGGGTGCGCGCACGGGTTCACGGTTATCACCGCGGCCTGTATTTGTGGTCGCATGAGCATCGGGGCACGCCGGAATTACCGGGGCTGGTGTTCGGGCTGGATCGCGGTGGTTCCTGCAGCGGGTTTGCCTACCGCTTGCCGGAAGACCAGTTGGAGGCCTCGCTGTACGCCCTGTGGCAGCGCGAGATGCCTTACCCCTCTTACCGGCCACACTGGCTCAGCTGCCGATTGGAAGATGGCAGTAGCGTGCAGGCGTTGGGGTTTGTATTGGAGCGGCACTTGCCCAGCTATGCTGGCAACTTGCCAGATATCGTGCTTAATCATGTGCTGCAAAGCGCTTGCGGGCGTTACGGCACCACTCGCGATTATGTCGAGCAGACCGTGAACGCCCTGCGTAGCCACGCCATGCCAGATAAAAACCTGGAGGCGCGGCTCAAGCGTTGTGCCAAGGATTGCCCAGGCGGTTAACGCGCCGAGCTGACGCTGTTGGTGTGCCACAGCGTGGGGATCAGGAACGCGATCGCCAGTACACAGGCACCAATCAGCAACACGAAACCACCGTCCCAGCCGAAATGGTCAACCGTGTAGCCCATGGCCGCACTGGCTGCCACCGAACCACCCAGGTAGCCGAACAAACCGGTGAAGCCAGCAGCGGTGCCGGCGGCTTTCTTTGGTGCCAGTTCCAGCGCCTGCAGGCCGATCAGCATCACCGGGCCGTAGATCAGAAAGCCGATGGAGACCAGCGCGATCATGTCGATCATCGGGTTGCCCGGCGGGTTGAGCCAGTAAACCAGGGTCGCCACGGTGACCAGGGCCATGAACACGATACCGGTCAGGCCACGGTTGCCACGGAAGATCTTGTCCGACATCCAGCCACACAGCAGCGTGCCCGGGATACCTGCCCACTCGTAGAAGAAATACGCCCAGGACGACTTGTCGACCGTGAAGTGCTTGGCTTCCTTCAAGTAGGTCGGCGCCCAGTCCAGAACGCCATAGCGCAACAGGTAGACGAACACGTTGGCAAAGGCGATGTACCACAGCATTTTGTTACGCAGCACGTACTTGACGAAGATTTCCTTGGCGCTGAATTCGTCTTCGTGGCTGGCGTCGTAGCCTTGCGGGTAGTCGTTCTTGTACTGCTCGATCGGCGGCAGGCCCACCGACTGCGGGGTGTCGCGCATGGTGATGAAGGCAAACGCCGCCACCGCCAGGGCCACCGTGGCCGGCACATAGAACGCGGCGTGCCAGTCGTTGAACCAGGCCATGCCCAGCAGGAACAGCGGGCCGATCAGGCCGCCGCCGACGTTGTGCGCTACGTTCCACACCGACACCACACCGCCGCGCTCTTTCTGCGACCACCAGTGCACCATGGTCCGCCCACTCGGCGGCCAACCCATGCCCTGGGCCCAGCCGTTGATGAACAGCAAAATGAACATCATGGTCACGCTGGACGTTGCCCAAGGTGCGAAACCGAAAATGAACATCACCCCGGCGGAAACCAGCAAGCCGAAGGGCAGGAAGTAGCGTGGGTTGGAGCGGTCGGACACCAGGCCCATGAGGAACTTGGACAAGCCGTAGGCAATCGCAATCGCCGACATCGCTAGGCCCAGTTCACCGCGGGTGTAACCCTCGTCGATCAGGTAGGGCATGGCCAGGGAGAAGTTTTTGCGCAGCAGGTAGTAGCCGGCGTAACCGAAGAAAATACCGGCGAAGATCTGCCAGCGCAGCCGTCGGTAGGTACTGTCTATTTTTTCTTCAGGCAGGGGCGCCTGGTGTGCGGCAGGGCGAAAGAAAGCAAACATTCAAGAGCTCCAAATTTCTTGTTTTGACTGCGGATGCGAATGTTACAGTTTCGTTACCGAAAATAGCATCGCCTCTTATCTGCAAACACAGGAAATGGGAGCAATTGCATGTTCTTTTACGAACATGTCGCTTATAGATAAGTGTGGGTCGTGATCAATTTTGATTTGCCGGTGAACCAAATGTGGGAGCGGGCTTGCTCCCACACTAACCGCATTTCAGATCAACTAGCGGGTTTGGACGACGACCTTGCCCACCGCCTTGCGCTGCCCAAGATCGTTGATCGCCTGGGCGGCTTGTTCCAGCGGATACACCTGCGACACCAGCGGCTTGAGCTTGCCTTCACCGTACCAACTGAACAGTTGCTGGAAATTCGCCGCATTATCCTGCGGCTGGCGCTGGGCAAACGAGCCCCAGAACACCCCGACCACCGCCGCGCCCTTGAGCAATGCCAGGTTCACTGGCAGTTCAGGAATGCGCCCGCTGGCAAACCCCACCACCAGCAGCCGGCCGTTCCAGGCGATGGCGCGGACGGCCTGGTCAAACAAATCGCCGCCCACCGGGTCGTAGATCACATCGGCGCCGTTGCCGTCGGTCAGGCGCTTGATCTCGTCCTTGAGGCTGGCTTCGCTGTAGTTGATCAACTCATCGGCGCCGGCCGCCTTGGCCACCGCGAGTTTGTCGGCGCTGCTGGCGGCGGCGATCACCCGGGCGCCCATGGCCTTGCCGATTTCCACGGCGGCCAGGCCCACGCCACCGGAAGCGCCGAGCACCAGCAGGGTTTCGCCGGGTTGCAGGTTGGCCCGCTGTTTAAGCGCGTGCATCGAGGTGCCGTAAGTCATGCTGAAGGCGGCGGCGGTGTTGAAGTCCATGCTTGGCGGGATCGGCAGCACGTTATAGCCGGGCACCGCGACCTGCTCGGCAAAGCTGCCCCAGCCGGTCAACGCCATCACCCGGTCACCGACTTTCAAGTGGCTGACGTTCTCACCCACTTCACTGACCACGCCCGCCGCTTCGCCACCGGGTGAGAACGGAAAAGGCGGCTTGAACTGGTACTTGCCCTCGATGATCAGGGTATCCGGGAAATTCACCCCGGCGGCGTGCACGTCCAGCAGGATCTCGTTCTTCTTGATCGCAGGGCTGGTGATCTCTTCCAGCACCAGGGTTTCGGCGGGGCCGAAGGCTTTGCACAGCACAGCTTTCATCGGACTATTCCTTTTGGCGTCGTGGCCGATAAGTGTAGGAGGGTACGCCCGCGGGTCAACGAGCATGCCCGGGCCTGATAAGCCGCCATAAGCTTGTGCTCAGCCTTGCTAGCGTTATGCTACCGGGCAACCGAATTCGAGGAATGAACTGTGAAAGCGTGGATCCTGTTGATGCTGGCCCTGACGTTGCCGATGGCAGCCCAGGCCGAAGAGGCCAAGGAGGGCGAGGCGCCGAAGGTCAGCTATATCAGCCTGACGCCACCGTTTGTGGGCAACTACGGCCTGGATGGCACGGCGAAGCTCAAGGTATACAAGGCCGACATCGCCCTGCGCGTGACCGGCCCTGAAGCGGCGGCTGCGGTCAAAGCCAACGACCCGTTGATTCGCAACCAACTGGTGGCGCTGTTTACCCAGCAGACCAATGAGGCCATGAGCAGTGTTGAAGGCAAGGAAAAACTGCGCCAGGAAGCCCTGAAGCAAACCCAGCAAGTAATGAACGATGAGACTGGCAAGCCGGTGGTTGAGGATTTGTTGTTCAATAACTTGATTATTCAATAAGTGCAGAGTTACCACGCCTGCGGCTGGTTTGTCGGCCGCAGGCAGGTCGGTATTATTTAAATAATGGGTAGATTTACAGTTTTTCGGACAGTTGCACTCGGGCCACCCGGCATAGCCTGGAATATGAAATCAAAAAAATAAGATCGCGAAGTTGTTTGAAGACTTGAGTCCCAATTCACCCATTGGTTGATAATTGTTGGGTTTACAGATAGGGGAGATAAGTTAGGTGCTGTGATACTAAATTTCGAATCTTGCGGTTTATAAGACGTTTTGAGGTAGTAGCTTAGGGTTCTAACTAAAATTATCGACGAGCCCGAACCAGTAAGAGAATACTCGAACTCTATATAGCCATGGAATCCCCATGGTGCGTACGCGCCATCTATTATCTTGGTCGTCGCCTTGGTGGTTGGAGCGCTTACAGTTTCGGCAGGGAGTTCGATGTAGATTTCTTCGGATTCTGGTGTGTCCGCCATGATTAATCTCCGTTAGGGAAACTCTGAAAAAGACTTTCTGATTTGGCAAAATACCGCGACCCCACCCACCGAGTTTCCCGATGAAGCAGATGACCTTCGCCGACGCCGAGTACGCTGGCAAGCGCAAGCAAACCCGC
>NZ_JAEKDA010000023.1:0-96046 GCF_016405635.1 Pseudomonas sp. MF6755 | reverse complement strand
GGATTACATCGCCTACTACAACCAAGACCGCATAAGCCTCAGACTGAATGGCTTGAGTCCGATACAATTTCGGACCCAGGCACTAAATCAATAGCGTCTCCTGTCCAACTTTTGGGGGGCAGTTCACGTAAGGGCGGAACCAATAGCCGCCGTTACCGCAAAAACGGATATGTACTCGGTCTGAAAAGTCGACTATCGAGCCGCCACGAAAGCAAGCCCCCCAGCAAAAACTCGCACATCCCCCCCCACCAACTAAGCTCAGCCCACAACAAAAACACCGAGCACACCACCATGCCCCACCCCACCGACACCTTCCGTGCCCACTACCGCGCCAACGTGCACCGCCTTTACAACCCCTGGCTGCACGCCACGTTCGTCCTCGGCTACGGCATCGCCTGCATCACACTGGCCTGGTCGTCTACCGCCAACATCACCGCGCTACAGTGGCTTACCGTGCCCCTGACCCTGGTGTTCTTCAACCTGTGCATCTACCTCGTACACCGCCACCTCGGCCATCACAAACACGCGTTCGCCCGGCTGTTCTACGCACGCCACACCGGTGACCACCACAGCTTCTTCACCCCCGGCCACATGACCTACAACAGCCCCCGGGACTGGCGCGTGATCCTGTTTCCTGCCTGGTTGATCGTGCTACACAGCCTGGCTATCACCCTCCCCGCCTGGTGCCTGCTCAAGCAACTGAGCCCCAACGTCGCCGGGCTGTTTGCCGGGTGCATGATCCTCGGCTACCTGCTCTACGAAGTGTTCCACGCCTGCGAACACTTGCCCGCTGAACACCCGGTGGCGCGCCTGCCGTGGATTCGCCAGATGCATCGCCTGCACGCCCTGCATCACCGCCGCGAGCTGATGCAGGGACGCAATTTCAATATCGTGCTGCCGCTGATGGACTACCTGTTCGGCACCCTGCATTGGGAATCTGCGTCACCCAAAAAAAAGGGCAGCCCCAATGGACTGCCCCCTGCTTCACTCAAGTAAATCTATCAGCGCACGATGCGTTGGCTGCAGATATGACCCAGGCTGACGTACTGCGAGATGTTGCCGCCTACGCCCACACCTGGGAACTCTTTAAGCTCGATGCGCCACCCCCCTTCGTTGAACCAGGTATCCCAGTTGTAGGTCTGGCCGGACCCGCTGTCCGGATAGACCACATGGAAATCACCGGAACAAGTGCCCAGGTCGACGTTGCCAGAGGCTGCGCCGGTGATACCGGTCTTGGCCTCGTAGTTGACCCAGTTGTAGGGACCACTAAATCGCTTGTCGACCCTGAGTACCGGAGTGACCCCGCGCAGCGGCTCGCCGGTGCTGTCTGACCACCGGGTGCTCCAGCTCAGACTGCGTGCCGCCTGGGTGGCCAATTGGTAGATCGAACTGGGGATGCGCACCACGTTGTCACCGTTCACATCGGACTGGTCCAGGCGTGGTGCCGAGCCCAGGCTCAGCGCGTATTTTGCCTGCGGGTTCAGCGCCACCACAGGGTTGGCCCGTACACGTACCTTGACCGTGTAGCCTGGAGTCAGGTTCGGATAGGTGGAGGTGGAACCCTGCGGGATTTCCACCCACTTGGTGCCATCGAACCGCTCGAAGATCCATTGGTTACGCGTGCCCGCACCGTCATCACCGAGGAACATACCTACGCCTTGGCCACGCAACGAGACGAAGGAGAAGTAATCCACATCGTTGACGCTGTCGAGATTGCCAGTCACCTGGTTCAGGGCATCCGGCAGGGCGAACGCGGTTTGCTCGGTGTCGTTGGGCTCGTAGGCATCAATGTTGCTGTCCACTGCCACGCCAAAACTGAACTGCGCGTTACTCGCGGCATTAGCCACCATGAACCAGTAGTAGTCACCAGCCGGCAACACGCCGTTGAGGTATTCGTCGGCACTGCCAGGGTTATCAGAAGTACCCAGTGGCGTCAGGTTACCCTGGCCATCATCATGGAACAGGGTCAACGACATATCCGTGCCGGCGCTCTGGTTCAGCAGTTGTACCTGAATTCGTGCGTTTTTCGGCAGGTTGAAGTGGTAAGCGATTTGCGCGCCGGTCTCTACCCCGGTGAGGGTGTAAAGGGTATTGATATCCAGGGTTGGAAACAGCGGCGTGAATGCAGCAATCGCAGCCTGTTTCATGTGCTCCGGGTCGGGCTTTTCCAGCTCGCCGACTTTGCTATCAATCGCCACATTGCTGGCCGCTGCCTTGCTCTTGACGACCTTGGGCTGCCCGGCCTTGGCCGCATTGAGTTTTTGCTTGAGCGCGTCGGAAACGATGGTTTTTTCCAGCGTACCACCAGGTTTCAACGCTGTATCCACGGCCTGCTTGACCGTCTGCGCACTGAGTTTCAGAGGGGGTTGCTCGGCCAGGGCACAGGCCGAGACGAAGCAAGAGGCCGCCATGGCAGCGCCCAGCATAAAGGCTTTTTTCGATTTCATTTTTTATCCATCCATAGTTAAAAAATTGAAGCTCAGGTAACCGGTGACATCCGGTCACCTGGGATGGACTGTAGGATATGACTGTATGCATGTACAGTATTTTTTAAATAATTTGTGCGACTGCTCCCTCCGACTCGTAGGAACATTCGATTTGGCTATTCGCTCCCTAATACCCCGTCATCTCCAAATACCCCACCCCACCCTCAAACTGCACCGGCCCTTCCCAGTACGGAATACTCAAGTCCATCCACGCCTTGGGATTAAGAGCCTGCGTCGCGATATCCAGCTGTTTGCCGGGAATTTTCAGCGACCAGCGCGTAGGAAGGCTGCGCCCGTCGATGTCAGTGGTGGTGAGCGGTGTGAGTTGGATATCCGCGTTGTGCAATGTCTCGGTGTGGCCTTGGGCGTCGATCCAGGTGCCGGTGAGGTAGCCGGCACCGTCTGTTTGCCGCACGCGAAACAGCATCAGGTGCTCGCCGCTGTCCAGGTGCAGGGAGAACCAGTCCCAGCCGGTCTGGCTGGTAGCCAGGGGTTGGCTGCTCCATTCGCGATCGAGCCAGGCCGGGCCGTTGACCTGGTAGACCTGCCCGTCGAGGCTGACGCTGCCGCTGGCGGTGAAAAACGGTTGGCTGTAGTAGTACGACGCCTGGCCCTGGTCGGATTTTCGGCTGTAGCCGTTGTCGCCTTGCAGCACCAGTGGGCGGCTGGAGGTCAGGTGCAGGTCGTAGGTAAATTGCGCGCCGCTGGCTTTGAGTTGCATGTCGGCCAAGGGGCTGGCCGCGCCAGGTTGGGTGGCGAAGTTCCAGTCGTCGATCCAGGCGTTGAACGGTACGGCCTGGGCCCCGGCTTGGCCGATGCCACCGCGGGCCAGGCGTTCGGCGGCGTAGTGACGGGTGGCCGACGTGACGGCCGCGTGGCCCAGCCATACGGTTGAGTCGTGCCAGCCCGGTTGCGTGGGGCCGGCTTTCAACGCGTTGCGAAACAGCGTCCATTGCACGCCGAAGACATTGCCTTGGGCGTCCTTGAGGTTGGCGGTGACATACCACCATTCGATCCGAAAGCCGCTGTGAGGGCCGTGATCCTCGGGAAAGCTGAAGACCTTGCCAGGCACGACCTGGGCAAAATCCGCCGCCTCGCTGCCCAGGCCGGCGAAGCTTGCCTCGGGCGCGGGCGTCTTGTCGCATGCGCACAACAGCAACAAAGCAGCGCAGCACAACGCCTTAATCTTCATGGGCAAAGGTCCTCAACAAATCCGCCGGGCGGCTGCGGTACAGCTGCCACAAGGGCCAGGCAGACGCCAGCAACGTGGCGAGCAGCGCCAGCCCCAGCAATTGCGCCAACTGCCAGGGGAACACCTGCAACGGCAGGCGCCAGCCGAAGGCCTGGACGTTGATCACCGCATCCAGGCACCACGCCAGCAGCAGCCCCAACGGCAATGCGAGGATCAGCGTGAGTACCGCCAGCAACCAGGTCTGGCCCAGGTTGAGCAGCATCAATTGCCGCCGCGTCACCCCCAGCGCCCACAGCGGGGCGAGTTGGCCGAGGCGGCTCTGGCTCTGGGTCAGCAGGCTGATAAACAGCGCCACGCCGGCGACACCCAGGGTCAGGCTGTTCAACGCCGCGGTGGCGGCGAAGGTGCGTTCGAAGACCTGGCTGGACCAGCCCTTGAGTTGCTGTTGATCGACGATGCGGCTGTCTTCCAGGCCGAATGCGCGCTGCACTTCACGCACCAGCGGCGGCACGTTTGCCGGCGCCACCCGCAGGTTGAAGCGTGCCGGTGACAGTGCTGGCCAGTGCGCCAGCAGGTGCTTGGAATTGACCAGCAGATGGCCCTTGGGGTTGCCGTAGTCGGCGTAGATCCCGACGATCGTCGGCACCCACGTTCCTTGTGGCGTGGGGATCGAAACCGTATCGCCCAGTTGTACTTTCAAGCGTCGCGCCAGTTGTTCGCTGAGCATCACGCTGTCGTCCTGCAGCAAGCGGTCCCAGGGCGCGCTCGCAGCTTCCAGCAGCGGCCAGTGCTGGCGATAAGTAGGGTCATCGACCACACCAAACACATCCGCCGGCCAGCCTTGCAGTTGCACCGCCACCTGCCAGGTGGGCAGCACTGCCTGCACCCGCGGCTGGCGGGCCAACCAGGCATTCAGTTGCTCGGCTTGTGCCGGATTCTGCGGGTTGAGGTACAGCTCGGCGGTCAGGCGTTGCTCCAGCCAGTTGCTGAAGGTCTGGCGAAAGCCTGAAGTCATGGAGCCCGCGCCGATGTTCGCCGCCAGCGCCAACAGCAGCGCCATCAGCGCCAGGCTCAAGGCCGGCAGTTGCTGGCGACAATCAGCGAGAAACCATTGGCCCAGCACCGAGCGGCTGCGCCCCAATACGCCCTTGAGCAACCCATTGAGCAGCACCGGTAACCCCAGCGCCGCGCCCAGCAGCAAGGCCGCCATCAGCACGAACCCGGCGGCCAGGCTATCGCCCAGCCACAGCGCCAGCAGCGCGACCAGCAGTGCCGCAGCCGCCACCCAACCCTGGCGCCGCAACCAGCGCCCATGAGCCTCATGCCAGGCCTGGGCGTTGGCGAGTGCCAGCAACGGCAGGCGCGCCGCACGCCACAGGCTGCTGGCCCCGGCGAGCAGTGCGCCGAGCAGGCCCAAGCCCAGGCCGGCGAGCCACCACCACGGGCTCAAGCTCAATTGGCCCGGGACTTGCGCACCGTACAGGCCACGCAAGCTGGCGGCCACATCCGGCAGCAACAGGCTGGCCAGCAGGTAACCGCTGGCAATGCCGAGCAAGCCGCCCAACACTGCCAGAAACCCCAATTCGACGGCCAGGCTCAGGATCAGCATGCGTGCGCTGACCCCGCAGGCACGCAAGGTGCGCAGCAGCCCACGGCGTTGCTCCAGGGCCAGACCGATGGCCGCGTGGACGATAAACAGCCCCACCACAAAGGACAAAAAGCCCAAGGCGTCGAGGTTCAGGTGAAAGCTTTCGGTGAGGCGCGCGAGGTTGTTGTCTTCGCCCTGCTTGAGTTGCAGCGCGGCGGGCGGCGTGGGGTGACCGGCGGCGAAGGTGTTGTCCAGCAGCAAACGCGACAGTTGCCCGGGCATGTCGAGCAAGGGTTGGGCAAAACCGATATCGGTCAGTAGCACGCCGGGCGCCATGTCGGCCTGCACCTGCAACGGCGGCAGGGTCTGCCCGTTGGCCGTGCCGGGCTGCTCGCCCTCCTGCAAACCGAGCGCCTGCAAGGTTTGCGCGGCAATCCAGGTGCGCCCTGGCGGGTCGAAAAAAGCGAGCATCTGCGCCTGGCTCAAGCGTTGCCCCGCCACACTGCCGCTGCCGGGCAGCGACACCGGGTCGATTCCCATCAACTGCAGGCGTTGTTCTTCGTGCCCCTGGAGCACCACCCGCCCCTGCACCACCGGCGACACCGGCCACCC
Source organism: Pseudomonas sp. MF6755 (assembly GCF_016405635.1). Taxonomy (NCBI): domain Bacteria; kingdom Pseudomonadati; phylum Pseudomonadota; class Gammaproteobacteria; order Pseudomonadales; family Pseudomonadaceae; genus Pseudomonas; species Pseudomonas sp. MF6755. Next base: position 90,168 of record NZ_JAEKDA010000023.1, on the reverse strand, counting down.
GGCGCGGCGCAGTTGTGCGAACAGCGCCTGCGGAAAACTGGCAGCGTCCGGTGCACTGAGGCTGGCTTGGGGTTCACCACCGATCAATTGGCTGGCGCGTGCATAGCTGTCCCGCGCCTGGCTGTTGAGGGCCTGCACCCCGGTCAATAACGCCGTGGCCAGCCAAAGGCCGGTGAGCACACTGAAAAACTGCACCGGGTGGCGCCGCCAATGGCTCAGCAACCCACGCAGGGTCCAGTAGAACAGCGCCATCTCAGCGCGCATCCATCGGCACGACACGGCCGTGGTGCAGCACCATTTGGCGGTCCAGGCGCGCGGCGAGGCGTGGGCTGTGGGTGACCATCAACAGGCTGGTGGGGCTGTCACGCAACAGGTCCAGCAGTAGTTGCAGCACTTCATCGCTGGTGGTTTCGTCGAGGTTGCCGGTGGGCTCATCGGCCAACAACAAACCCGGGCGTGAAGCCAGTGCCCGCCCTACCGCCACCCGTTGCTGCTGGCCGCCAGACAATTGCTCGGGGTAACGCTTGAGCAAATCACCCAGGCCCAGGCGCTCCACTAACTGCGCTTGCCAGTGCGGATCGAAACGCCCGGCCAGCCGTGCCTGGAACGCCAGGTTGTCGTCCACGCGCAAGCTGCCGATCAGGTTGAACTGCTGGAACACCAGGCCGATTTCAGTGCGGCGCCATCGGGCCAACTGCCCTTCGTTGAGTTGGTCGAGGCGCTGCTCACCGATGCGGATGCTGCCGCCGTCCACCCGGTCCAGCCCGGCCACCAGGTGCAACAGCGTGCTTTTGCCACTGCCCGATTCGCCCATCAGCGCCAGGCTGCTGCGCGCGCTCAGGTGGAGGTCGACGCCAGCCAGCACGGCCAGCGGGCCTTGAGGGGTGGCGTAGTTTTTGACAACACCTTGCACCTGCAACATAAGAACGCTCATCTGAAGGACTGCGAAGGAGAATAACGGCTGATGCTCGAGCCCACGCAAATTTTTCACATGGATTTCACCGCTTGCCCATCCCCCGTACTTTAGATTGCCCGCCAATTGGTAATAACCGGCAACTTATTAGTTAATGTAAACGGCGCGTTTAAACATGCAAATGTTCAGCAAAAAGACAGCAGTGTTGTGACAGGCTTCTGCTCCACTACGGGCAACCGCCCATTAATGACGCCTTTTTATAAACACAACAAACAGTGCCGAAGGTGAACAGCGTGGCAGACATGATCCTGGCCAACCCACAACCTAAGTTAAAGCGCCTGAGAAAATACCGGCTGCATCTGCTCGGCATTGCAGTCACCAGCCTGCTGCTGGCGGGCTTTCTGTTGTGGCCCATCTCGCCGCTGGACCTGGGCGTCGGTAATCGCCTGGTGACCTCCGGGGTTCTCGCCAGTTGGCGCAAGGGTGACGTAGTGGTACTGGTGCGCCATGAAGAGCGCTGCGACCGCTCGACCAACCCGTGCTTCGGCCCTGCCAGCGGCCTCACGGTCAAGGGCACTCAACGTGCTGAACAACTGGGCAAAGCCTTTGATTCATTGGGTATGGAGCTCACCGACGTGCTCAGCAGCCCGACCACGCGCACCGCCCAGACCTCGCTGTTCATGTTCGGCAAGACCGCGCTTTCCCCCGGCCCGCTCGCCATCTGTGGTGACGCCATGGGCGAGGAAATCCTCAGCCACAAACAGCCAGGCCGCAACCTGATGCTGGTTACCCATAGCGCCTGCATGAGTGACTTCCAAACGAGCCTGGGCTTCCCCCACGCCGCTGCCGCCGAGTATGGCAGCGCACTGTTCGTCAAGGTATTGCCCAATCGCAAACTTGAGGCGATGGGCACGATGAATAGCCAGCAATGGACCGCCGCACTTAAACAACTTTAATTACACTTATTTACATATCCAGCGGCCATTACGTTCAGCAAAACGACAGCCCGTTTCTGGCATGTTTAGTTGCGCCTATTAGTTAAGTTCCCCTTCAACGGTTTAGTGAACATCACGATGCTTGGCCCTATTGATTTAATACTCCCATTGCACCTGATTAAACGTCACGGAGCGACGTACTCATGACGCGCTTGAAACCCCTGCCTGTGTTATTGCTGGGCTTTGCCCTGTTCTTTTTGCTGCCCCTGGGCTTTCACGGTCTGTGGACCCCGGATGAAACTCGCTACGCCCAGGTCAGCCAGGAAATGCTGATGAGCGGCAACTGGGTGGCGCCGCACTTCATGGGGCTGCGTTACTTTGAGAAACCCGCCGCCGGCTATTGGCTGATCGCCCTCGGCCAGGCCGTGTTTGGTGAAAACCTGTTCGGGGTACGCATCGCCTCAGTCTTAAGCACCGCGCTGAGTGTGCTGCTGGCCTACCTGATCGCGCGCCGCCTGTGGGACGACCCGCGCAAAAGCTTCGCGTGCGCCCTGCTCTACCTGAGTTTTGGCCTGGTGGCCGGGCAAGCGGGGTATGCCAACCTCGACCCGCAATTCACCTTGTGGGTGAACCTGAGCCTGGTCGCGCTGTGGTTCGCCCTGGACAGCCGCACGCCTCGCGAGCGCCTGGGCGCCTGGGCATTGCTGGGGGTGGCCTGCGCCATGGGGTTCATGACCAAGGGTTTCCTGGCATGGCTGCTGCCGGTGTTGATCGCCGTGCCTTTCATGATCTGGCAGCGCCGCGTGGGCGAGCTGTTGCGTTACGGGCCGCTGGCGGTGCTGGTCGCCGCACTGATGTGCCTGCCGTGGGCCTTGGCAATCCACCTGCAGGAACCGGACTACTGGCGCTTCTTTTTCTGGCATGAACACATCCGCCGCTTTGCCGCCGACAACGCACAACATGCGCGGCCGTTGTGGTTCTTCCTGCCGATCATGGTGCTGGCGTGCATGCCTTGGGCCGCCTTGTTACCCGGCACCTTGCTCAAGACCTGGCAGCAAAAGCGCCAGCCGGCGATTGCCTTTCTCGCCCTGTGGCTGCTGCTGCCCCTGGGCTTTTTCAGCCTGAGCAAAGGCAAGCTGCCGACCTACATCATGCCGTGCCTGTTGCCCCTGGCGCTGCTGATGGGCCACGGCTTGATCGACCTGATCCAGCAGGGCAAGGCGCGCACGATTGTGATCAACGGCATGCTGAATTTCACGCTTGGCATGGCGGCCATGGTGGGGCTGATTTACCTGCAAATGTGCGACCCGCTGTACGGCAACAGCCACGCCGAGATGTTCAGCCTGTCCCTGACCTTTATCGTGCTGCTGGCCTGGATTCTCGCCAACTTGCTGCAAGCGGTGCGCCCGTTGACGTTATGGGCGATGCCAGCCCTGGGCATTGGCGTGCTGGTGGCGCTGCTACCGGCAGGCATGCCCGCCCTGATTGCGGATAACGAAATGCCCGACCAATTTGTGCTTGAGCATCTGGACGAGTTGCAACAAACCCGTGCTTTGCTGAGCAACGAATTGGGTTCGGCGTCGGCCTTGTCGTGGCGACTGCGCCGGCCAGAAGTGGCGCTTTATAACACCCAGGGCGAGCTGCGCTACGGCCTGCACGACGAACACGCGGCACACCGCAAGGTCACGCTGGATAACGTGCAAGCCTGGCTGGCCGAGGCCCGCCAGCAAGGTTCGGTCGGCGTGCTGATGCGGGTCAAGAGCACCAGCGAACACCGCGAAGAAGGGCAATTACCGCCCGGCGGCAAACGCTATCGCAAGGGCAACCTGATGCTGACGATTTACCCACAGCAACCTTAACGCAGCGCCTGCCACAGGGAAAAACCCATGAGCTTCTGGAAAACCGAACGCGGCGCCCTGGTGTTGCTGCTGGGCGTTTCGGCCTTGCTGTTGCTAATGGGCCTGGGCAGCCGCGACCTGTGGGGGCCGGAAACCCGCTGGGCAAATATCGCCTTACAGATGCTGCAAAGCGGCGACTACTTCGACCCGTACCTCAAAGGCACGCCGTATTACGACAAGCCCCTGCCCTCCTACTGGCTGATCACCGGTTTTGCCCACCTGATGGGCGGCCTCGGCCCGTGGTCGTTGCGCTTGTCGTCGGTGATTGCGGCATGGCTGAGTATCTGGCTGGTGTACCTGATTGGCGAGCGGCTGTTCCGCAAGGGCACCGGGTTGATTGCCGGCTGGATGCTCGCCACCACCTTCTACTTCCTGTTCTGGGCGCGAGTAGCCACCGCCGATGTGCTGACTGTGTGCGGCGTGCTGGCGGCCGTGTGGTGGTATTGGCGCGGGCCAGACGACACGCGCCTTGGGCGCTACACGGTATTTTTCCTGTTGCTGGCAGCCACATCGCTGTTCAAAGGCTTGATCGGCTTTGTGCTGCCAGGGCTGGTGCTGTTGCCGCACCTGCTCAGCGAGCAGCGCTACAAGCGCCACCTCAATCTGCGCCTGCTGCTGGCGATGGTCATCGCCGGGGCGTTCTACGCGATTCCCTTTGTGCTGTCTCACCACTACGGCGCCCCTACCTACGGCGAGAGCGGCCTGGAACTGGTGTTCCGGGAAAACGTGGTGCGCTTCTTCGACCCCTTCGACCATATGGGGCCGATCTACACCTACTTGATCTACCTGCCGGCCTACACCCTGCCCTGGGCCCCCTGCTGGATGCTCGGCCTGTGGCTGGCCGTGCGAAACTGGCGCCAAACCCCGGCCAACGTACGCTGGCTGGTGTGGGGCCTGGGCCTGCTGTTTGTGTTCTTCACCGCCAGCGGCAGCCGCCGCAGCTACTACGTACTGCCGCTGGTGCCGTTCGCTCAGTTGCTCGCCGCCTGGTGGCTGAGCGAACGCCTGCAGAACACATCGGCCCGTTGGCCGCGCTGGCAAAAAGGCTTTGGCCTCAGCGCAGGCCTGCTCTTACTGGTACTGGGCGTGATCTACCCCTGGACCACCGGCAACGGCGGCGTGACCCGCTTCGCCCAAGACCTGCAAGCCCAAGCGGTGAAAAGCGCACCGTGGAACCAATGGCAAATGGTGCTGGTAGAAGTCGACAACAAGCTGCCGATGTACCTGCAAAACCACGGCAAGCCCTTCTACTACGTCAGCGAAACCCAGGACTTCCCCCGCCACGGCGACAGCGCCGCGTTCATGGCCTGGCTGGAAAAAACCAGCGGCCGGGGCTTCGACCCGCAACGCACAATTATTGTCGCGCAGTATTCCAAGGAGGAGCCGGCGCCGCTGGCCTTCCTCGGGGTGGATCATCAGGTGGTCAGGACGCAGCCGGATAATGGCGAGCGGTTGTTTCAGAAGCGTGAGGGAGGGAGTGTGGCGTTTGTGCCGACGCCGCGCTGAGCCTATGTAACTACTGGCCTTTCGTCATGGTTTGTAAAGGGCCAGCAAGTCGTATCCCTTTAAATTGCAGGACGTTTCCGAGACAATCCCCGCCGCCTTGTGCCGGTTGGAATCGGTGGCTAGTCTGCGATCCGTCACTGCTCATCAGTGATCGGGTTTAGTCGCCCGGATTCCAGTTGTGCGCAAGCGGTCACCCTGTTCATGGTGGCTGTGCGCAGGGCACCTTCGGGTGCGCCGGATCCAACTGGCCGGTCGACTAACCTGCGTACAGCCGCCACCCAACGTTTAGTCGCGAAGGGCTCGGCTCCTTACCTACCAGTTGGAGTTACACCATGAATAAAGCCATACCCGATCCACCCCTCGATCCCGCCAAAACCCGCGCCGCCTTCAACCGCGCCATCGACCACTACCTGCCCAGCCAGGGTTTCCACAACATCAACGACGACCTGAGTTTTGAAGATGCGTTGCTGTACACCGCCAGCCTGCTCGACAGTGCTTCAGCGACGGCGCTGGATTGTGGCGAGCTGCTGGACAGCCCTGGGCGGGCGAAGATTCTCGCGGTGTGGCATTTGCTGGAGATTGCCAGGACTACCGTGGATCGCTCTATCGAATGCATGAAGCCCTTGAAGGCCACACCCTAAAATGTGGGAGGGTGCTTGCTCCCGATGGCGGTGTGTCAGCAGATATATCCGGCACTGACACGCCGTCATCGGGAGCAAGCCCCCTCCCACACTGAGCGCATTCCAATGCTCGCGGGTACAGCGCTTCAAATTTTGGGCAGGCTGGCCGCGTGAATAAATGCCTCATCCAGAGTACTGCCGCCATACCTGCTCATAAAACCCTCGGCGTCGGTAAAACGATTAAAACGCTGTTGGCTCAGCATGTAAAAATCGTCGCAGTGAGTGACGATCTCATCGACGTTATGCGATGACACGAGTACCGCAACGCCTTCCGCCGCCGCCCCCTCCAAACACCGCCAGATGTGATAACGAAACTCCGGGTCAACACCCGCGGTTGGCTCATCCAGAATCACCAGGTCTGCGTTGACGGACAGCAAAGACAACGTAAAAAACCAGCGTTTTTCGCCATAACTGCAAAGGGATGATTTTTTCTTCCAGATTTCGCAGTAACGCTCAGCAATACCAGGGCTCCACTTTTCAATTTTCTCCAAGGCATGCCGTTGGGTAATCGGCGTATCGGCGCAAAAAAGCATCATCATGTTGAACACATCGAACATGCGAAAAACAGGCGGCGTTGCGATGACTTGCGACAGGTAAAGCAGCTTGGAAAATGAACGATGTATTTCGCCGCCATTGATTTTTTTCAGACCGCAGATCACGTCAAAAAACGTGGTTTTCCCAGAACCGTTAGGCCCCAGCAACCCTGAAATCGAGCCCGGCTCTACGACTAACTCAACGTTTTTGAATAAGACGTGCTGGGCATACCTGACATCCAGTGCCTCCACGATCAGCCGTTTCATCAGTACCGACTCCAGACGGGGTTGATGAGTAAAAATCGGAACACCAGACACCCTGTGGCGATGATCAACCCTACAACCACCGCGACCAAAGGTGCGGATTCGGTCACACCCACCAACATAATGCGATTAGCCCACCCCATCGGATTAAAAAGACCCATCACGTTAAACAGTGGATGTGAGGCGTTCAGGCTACCGATACCTAGCGCCAACATCGCGACTGAACATATGGAAAAAAGAGTGTTGGTATTTTGAAAGCCGATAGGCAGCAACGTCAGCAAGAGCGCTGGCGTGGAAAACAGCAAAAAGCACATATAAAAACGCACAACTATAACCATCCATTCATCCAACGCCACCGAGCCAAAATAACCCCGGGTCAATACGTAAAAAACGGAACAATAGATTACCGACATGAAGGAGTAAGCTAAAAACTGCCCAATGAGAAAGGTGATCTTGGTACGCGTCGTATAGACAAAGGAACGCAAAAAACCACTTTCCCTACGCCCTACTATATAAAACGCCAACCCAAACAGCGCCACGCTTGAAGAGATGAAAGCGTAAAACCATGAAGTGGCAGACCAATAGTCACGGAATAGTTCGCTCTCGGAGGATCTGGCGTAGAGGATCAGGTAGAAAGTAACTGCCGGGGATATCACAATCCAGAGCAACGCAACCGGCTCTTTCAACTGTTCCTTGATAAACAGCGCCGCCAGTAAAAACGGCTTGGACAGTGAGTAAATATGCATCGTTCACCTCATGCAATTAGCACTCTCGATCTCAGTAATAGGCGCAGGGCACGGCACTGGAATGACATTTACAATTTATAGACCACCAGAAAATATGCAAAGAAATTCGACCTTCCCATGTAGGAAAATCAGCACATCAAATCAGGAATTTTCACTCATAAATATCAGAAACAAATCAGTTGTCAAAACAGGCAAACTCACAACTAAAAATTTCATTACACACTACCTTTCAATAAATCAACACCTTACCGCCCAACGACCTTTAGACATAAAAACTATCTACAAGGGAACTCAATATAGGAAAAAAACCAGCATCTAAAAACATCATAAAAATCCGACAAGCGGCTTACCAATTTCGCCCATTCGAAACAATTTTAAAACGCCAGCAAGCCATCTCCCCTTAACCTGCCCAGCCAGGGTTTGCACAACATCAACAACGACTTGATTTTTGAAGATGTGTTGTTTGATATATCCGGTGCTGACACGCCGTTATCGGGGGCAAGCCCCCTCCCACACTGAGCGCATTCCAATGCTTAGATCCGACGGCGGCGGTTGAGTTGCGGGATGGCGGTTTGCGAGACTTCAACGCGTTGGGCTTGCGCCACCGTCCTGGCGGCAAGTTGGGCCAATGTGGGTTGGCTGAACACGCTGCGCGCATCCACTTCCAGCCCGGCCTTGCGCAGGCGGGCTACCAGGTTTACCGCCAGCAGCGAGTGGCCGCCGAGTTCGAAGAAGTGGTCATGGCGCCCTACCCGTTCCAGTTTCAACACGTCGGCCCAGATCGCGGCCATCAAGGTTTCCACCTCGCCCTCGGGCGCTTTATAGGCGCGGCTGAGCACCGCTTCCAAGCCGGGTTCGGGCAGGGCTTTGCGGTCGAGTTTGCCGGCGGGGTTCAGAGGCAGTGCATCGAGTTGTACGAAGGCGGCCGGCACCATGTATTCCGGCAGTTGCTCCAGCATATGGGTGCGCAAGGTTTCCAGGCTCGGCGGCTGGCCGCGCAGAGTGAAATAGGCGACCAGGCGCTCATCGCGAATCAGCACCGCTACTTCACGCAAGGCTGGGTGGGCAGCCAGGCGTGCTTCGATCTCTCCCAGTTCCAGGCGCACGCCGCGCAGTTTGACCTGGAAGTCATTGCGCCCGAGGAATTCGAGATTGCCATCGGGCAAATAGCGCACCAGGTCGCCAGTGCGATACAGGCGGTCACCGGCCACGAAGGGGCTGTCGATAAAGCGCTCGGCCGTCATCTGCTCCAAGCCCAGGTAACCCCGGGCAACGCCCACCCCACCGATATGCAATTGACCACTGATGCCCATGGGCACCGGCGCGTCATGCGCGTCCAACACATACAGGCGAGTGTTGTGGATGGCGCGGCCAATCGGCAGTTGCAGGGCCGGTACCGGTGCGCCGGGTTCGAGGGTCCAGGCGCTGCTGTCTACCGTGGCTTCGGTGGGGCCGTAGACGTTGTGCAAGCGCACCTTGGGCAAGCGCGCCTGCACGCCACGGGCCAGGGCTTCGGTGAGTTCACCGCCGCCGCACAATACATCGGTGAGGCTGGTACACAGGGCTGACTCGTCCAGCTCAAGGAACTGCTGCAACATCGCCGGCACGAACTTGATCACGCTGATCTGTTGCTCGCGAATCAGCTGGGCCAGGTACGCCGGTTCACGATGGCCATCGGGCCGCGCCAGCACCGGGCGCATGCCGTTGCTCAGCGGCCAGAACAGCTCCCACACCGAACCGTCGAAGCTGAACGGGGCGCGCTGCAACAAGGCGCCGCCTGCGGCGTTCGGGCACAGTTGCGAGCCCCAGTGCAGCAGGTTGCCCAGGCCACGATGCTCGATCATCACGCCCTTGGGTGTGCCGGTAGAACCCGAGGTGTACATCACGTAGGCCAGGTTGGTCACGCTCAAGCCAGGCACCGAAGGGTTACCGCTCGGTGCCTGGTGCCAGGTGCAGTGATCGAAGTCGATCAGCGGGATCGAGACTTCACCTACCACTTCACGGGTGGCGCCGTGTACCAGCAGCGCCACCGGCTGGCTGTCGGCAAGCATGTAGGCCAGGCGCTCACGCGGGTATCCCGGGTCGAGGGGCACATAGGCGCCGCCCGCCTTGAGAATCGCCAGCAACCCCACCACCAACTCCAACCCGCGCTCCACGCACAACGCTACTCGCGAATCCGGCTGTACGCCACGCGCTTGCAGGTGGAAGGCCAGTTGGTTGGCGCGCTCGTTGAGTTCGCGGTAGGTCAATTGCTGCGCGCCGGCCTGTACCGCGATGGCATCGGGGATTTGCTGCGCATGGGCTTCGAACAGCGCTTGTACCGTCAACGTTTGCGGGTAGTCGGTAGCAGTGGCGTTGAAGTCCACCAGCAGCGTGTGCAATTCGCTGGCAGGCAGCACCTGCACGTCGCGCAGCGGCATTTTCGGCGTGCGTTCAAGCGCGTCCACCACACCGTTGAGCGCGGTGTCGAAGTAGCTCAACACCCGTTCGGCACCCTCTGTGCGCGGCGCCTTGGCCTTGAGCCGGAAACCGCTGGCCATGTCGTCCACCGTGAGCATCAGCGGGTAACTGAGGATGTCTTCACTGCTGAGCAAGGCAATGCCCGGCACCAGATTCAGCTCGGGGTCGGCCAAGGTATGGCGGTAGTTGAGCAGGCTGTTGAACAGTGGTGACACGCCGCTGCAACGCTGGGCCAGCGCCAGGGACGCCTGCTCATGGGCGAGCAAGGCGCTCAATTGCGCGTGGGTGTCGTGCAGTGCATCCACCACGCTTTGCCCGGCCAGGCGCAGGCGCAGCGGCAAGGTGTTGATGAACATGCCCAAGGCTCGTTCGGCCCCCTCGCCGGCTTGCAGGCGGCCAAGCAAGACGGTGCCGAACACCACATCGTCGCGGCCCGCTACACGGCTGAGCGCATGCGCCCAGGCCAGGTGGAACAGGCTCGCGGCACTGACACCCAAGGCGCGGGCCTGGCTGCGTAAACGCAGATTGAGCGTATCGCTGAGCGAGCGCTCGGCCTCTTCGATCTCGGCCCGATTGGCCTGGCGCTCCTGCACGCCGAACGCCAGGGTCGCCTCATCCACATCCGCCAAGCGCTCACGAAAGAACGCCTCGTGGGCAGCCTGGCGTGTGACGCAACGGGCCTGCGCAACCACGTTGCGATAGGGCACGGGCGCGGGCAATTGCGCCTGTTGACCGAGCAGATGAGCGCGGATTTCGTCCACCAGCACCGTGGTCGAAGTGGCATCGTTGACCAGGTGATGAAAGCGCAGCCTGGCGACCCAGCGCTGGTTGTGGGGTTCTTCGGCATAATCCAGGGCCATCAGTGGCGCCTGGCGCAAGTCCAGGGGTTCGGCCGGTTCGCGCAGCGGTTCGACCCGCAACCGCGCTTCGCGCCACACCACCTGCATCGGCTGTTCAAGGGCATCCCAGGCCAGGCTGGTGCGCAGGATATCGTGACGATCGATCACCTGTTGCAGGGCCTGGGCAAAGGCATCCAGTTGTTCACGGTGTGCAAAGCTGAACAGCGCCTGTTGCTGGTACGGGTCGCACTCGTCGGTGATGTGGTGGTAGAGCAACCCTTCCTGCAACGGCGCCAGCGGGTAGATTTCCTGCACATTGGCCGCACCACCGGGGATGCCGGCGATGATGCGATCCAGGCTGGGTTGATCCAGGTCGGCCAGCGCGAGCAGCTCCGGGGTGAGATGGGTACAGCCTGGGGGAATCCGATTGGCCGGCACCGCCATGTCACCGCCGACACACGCCGCCGCCAGCGCCGCCAACGTCGGCTGACCGAACAGCACCTGCACATCGGTGCGCAGGCCGGCCTGGCGCATGCGCTGCACCAGTTGCACCGCCAGCAGCGAATGCCCGCCCAACTCGAAGAAATGGTCATGGCGCCCCACTTGCTGCACGTGCAGCAACTGCGCCCAGATCTGCGCCAGGGTGGTTTCCACACCGTCCTGTGGGGCTTCAAATCGTCGGGTGATAAAGGCTTCCTGGGTCGGTGACGGCAGGGCTTTACGATCAAGCTTGCCATTGGCGGTCAGGGGCAAGGCCTCAAGGCTCATGTAGGCCGCCGGCAGCATATAGTCGGGCAGCGCGGCTTGCAGGTGAGCGCGCAGTGCTTCGATATCGACAGGCTGACGCTGGATAAACCAGGCCAGCAATTGCCCTTCGCGGCACTGCACCACCGCCTCCCTGATCGCCGGATGGCTGGCCAGGGCCGCTTCGATTTCCCCCAGTTCAATGCGTACGCCACGGATTTTCACTTGGTCGTCATTGCGCCCCAGGTATTCAAGATTGCCGTTCGGCAGCCAGCACGCGAGGTCGCCGGTGCGGTACATACGACCGTCGCCAAAGGGGTCGTGCAGAAAGCGTTCGGCACTCAGTTCGGGGCGGTTCAGGTACCCGCGTGCCACGCCTTTGCCGCCGACGTACACCTCCCCCGCCACGCCAATCGGCACAGGGCGTTGTTGAGCGTCCAGCACATAGACGCGGGCGTTGGCGACCGGCGCGCCGATATGCAGCGGCTGGCCCACTGCAACAGCTCCCGATGTGGCAACCACGGTGGCTTCGGTGGGGCCGTAGTTGTTGATCACCGTGAACGTTTGCGCCTGGGCGAACGTGCGCAGGCGGTCACCGCCGATCAGCAAGGTGCGCAAGGTGGGGTGCGCCAGGTGCTGGCTGAAGGCGTATTCGGCGACCGGCGTGGGCAGGAAACACACATCCAACGGCTGCGCGCACCACCAGGCGAGCAGTGCGTCGATATCTTCAGCGCCATCATGGGCCGGTGGCAGGTGCAGCGTCGCGCCTGCGCACAGGGCCGGCCAGACTTCCCAGGCCATCGCATCAAAGCCAAAGCCGGCGACGCTGGCGGTGTGGCTGCCCGCGTGCAGGTCGAAGGCGCGGCAATGCCAGTCCACCAGGTTCGACACACTGTGGTGCTCGACCATCACGCCCTTGGGCAAACCGGTGGAGCCGGAGGTGTAGATCACATAGGCCAGGTTCGACGGCGTAACCGCCACCTGTGGGTTGCTGTCGATGTGTGCGGTGGCAGGCTCCAGCAGGATCACCGGCACCGTAGACGCAGGCAGCCGCTGGCGCAGGTCGTGTTGAGTCAGGACTGCCACGGGGGCACTGTCGTGCAGCAGGTAGTCCAGGCGTTCGGCGGGATGGGCCGGGTCCAGCGGCACGTAACAGGCGCCGGACTTGAGGATCGCCAGCAGCCCCGCCAGGGTGTCCAGGCCGCGTCGGGCCAGGATCGCCACACGATCATCCGGTTGTACGCCGTGTGCCAATAGTTGATGGGCCAGGCTATTGGCCTGGCGATTGAGTTGGGCATAGGTCAACTGACGGTTCTGACACACCGCGGCAATAGCATTCGGTGTACGTACGGCCTGCGCTTCAATCCGCCCGTGCAGGGTCTGCGGCATGGCGTTGGGTTGCGCGGTGGCGTTCCAGTGCAGCAGCCGGGCCTGCTCCTCAGGCGGTAACAGGGAAAATTTACTGACCTGCAATGCAGTGTCTTCCAGCCCTTGCTCCAACAGCCAGGTGAAACGCAGCGCCAACGCCTGGACTTCATCGTGCTGGAAGTACGCCTCGTTGTAGACGCAATGCAGCCATGCACTGTCCTGATAACGGTTGCTGCGCAGGTGAATGGCGATCGGCAACGCCTCGTGGTGGTTAGAGATCTTGATCGCGCGGGCCTGGACCTGACCGAAGCGCAGGTCATGGTCGTCCTGCTCGTACGACACCGACAAATCGAACAGCTGCCCGCGATCCGTACGCCTCAGGCCCAGCTCACGGTTCATCTCGCTCAACGGGAAACGCTGATGACGAAAATCCTGCTTGAGCTGGTCACGTATGCCACGTACCAGGGCACTGAAGGACAACGACTCGCTGAACTGAAACCGTACCGCGCTGACCTGGGTGAACATGCCCACGGTGGCGCGAAAAAGTGCGTTGGAGCGGTTGAGAATGGGCAGCCCCACCACCCACTCCTCCCGCTGGCTGGTGCGGGTGAAATACACATACATCGCCGCCAGCAACACATGAAAAGCCGATGCCTGATCGCGGTTGGCGACCTGCTCCATGCGGTTGAGCAGCGCCGCAGGGAAGGCTTGCACGAAGGTGTTGCTCGACGTCTTGGCAGGGTGCTTCGGGCTGAGCAGCGGTTCGGGCAACACGTGGTATTTGTCCAGCCAATACTCGCGGTCGCGGGCGTAACGGGCCGATTGCAGGTAGCGCTGGTCGGCCTCGATAAAATCGATATACGACGTCACCAAGGGCTCCGCGTGCCGGTCCTGCTCCTGGGCGGTGTAGAGCTGGGCGAGGGATTGCAGCAACTGCCCAAAGCCCCAGCCATCGAGGATCAGGTGGTGAGCCTGGATGCCGAGGCGGTAGAGGTCGTCGTCGAGCTTGACCAACATAAAGCGCAACAACGGCTCACCGCTCATGGCGAAGGGCCGGGCCATTTGCGCCTGCATCAGGGCATGGGTCGCGGCTGACGGGTCGGGCAGCGCGCAGAAATCATGCAGGGCCACGTCTACTGGCAGTGCTGGGGCGAAGGTCTGCCGTGGCATGCCGTCGGTGTCGATATGCAGTTGGGTGCGCAACGCATCATGCCTGGCCACCAACTGCGCAAGGGCATGCTGGATGCGCTCGGGCGCTACTGCACCGGCGAAATCGAGATAACCGCCGATGTTGTACAGCGGCGAATCACCCAGGCGCAATTGATCGAGCCAGATGTCCTGTTGGGCGCCAGTAAGGGGAAAGCTGGCCGGCAGGCGGGAGGAATGCTGCATAAGATCCTTCTCATGGGGGTCAGGCACTGGCCGCGCAGGGTGGCCCATTAAGCCGAAGTTGCCGGATTTGAGCATGGGGGCCTGGCGGTGTCTGTCACCCGAAACCCGGACATCCAAACGCACGGACAGGGGTTGGTGGGTGGTTCATTGCTGAAACGATTAAAGCGCTGTAGGACATTGGCTATAAGTAGCCGATGCTGGCATTTCGAATATTTTTCGCGATTAGTCAATTTAATTTAAATATCAAACAGTTAGTCAGCGATAAACATATCCTGCGTGCATTCGTCGGCGGTTTTACTCGCCCGAAACGTCGAATTAATGACGCGATTTTTATGGCAGCTTGTGTCCCTCGTTTCCGCTACATACGTAGGATAAATCCGTATGGCTAAATAAAATCTCGGACGCCGATGCACGTTCAAGGAGTAAGGATCGTCCTGTTAGAGCCCAGGGCATCCATAGACGGTTTTCGACATCAAGGATGAGATGGCTATGAGTCTGACCCGTAGTATTGGCGACACACGCGGCCCGCATTTCTATGCCGAAATGGGCGAGTTGATTTCAAACAGCGGCGACGAACATTTTGCCGCCAACATGCTGCACCTGGTGGACAAGTGGGTGCCGATTCACCTGGTAGACCTCAGCGAATGGACCCTCGATGAACTGCGCGACCGCGTACTGGACATCAAGTTGCTGGGCAGCGCCGGGCTTAAACAGGATTTGTCTGTACCCCAGACCCTGCACCCGCTGAACGACCACCCGTTGCTGCGGGAAATGCTGCGCATGCAAGACCCGCTGCTGATCCAGATGAAAGCCAAGGCCAACAGCACACATCCGCGGGGCAGCTCACACCAGTGCAACCTGGTCTCGCGCCAAAGCAATCGGCGTTGCGTGATCTCGTTCTACCGCCCGCCGACCCAACGTGGTTTTTCCCTGGCTGAGTTGTCATTTCTCAAATGCCTGTCAGACACCCTGTTGCCACTGATGGAACGGCACGCGCAGATCCTGCGCCAGGCCCACCACACCGAGACCGAGCCGGCCCACAACTTGCTGGAGCAATCGCAGTTGCAGCGTGAGTTCTACAAGCGCCTGTCCCTCAGCGATATCACCCTGTCGGCGCGGGAGCAGGAAGTCTGCCTGGGCTTATTGACGGGGGGCACCGTGCCGCAGATCGCAGAAAAGCTCAGTGTGAAAAACAGTTCGATCGAGACCTACCTCAAGCGCGCTGCCGCCAAGCTTGGCGTGAGTGGCCGACATGGCCTGGCCAAATGGATGGTGGGCGCCTGATGAACAAACTGACGCTCTGCACCGTCGGGGTCGCCTGGATGCTCGGCGGTTGCTCGTTGATCCCCGAGTATCAACGGCCCGCGGCGCCGACACCCGCGCAGTATCCCCAGGGCGGCGTGTACAGCCTGGCGCAGGCCGGCACCCTCACGCAGAACGCGGACTGGCAGCAGCTGTTCCACGACCCGGCGCTGCAACGGTTGATCGGTGAGGCGCTGGTCAACAACCGCGATCTGCGGGTCGCGGCCCTGAATGTGCAGGCGTTTCAGGCTCAGTACCGTATCCAGCGTGCAGATTTGTTCCCGGCGATATCCGCCACTGGCGCCGGCAAGCGCCAGAAACTGCCGGGGGGCGTGACCGGCACCGGCAAGTCGGCAATCACCTCCAACTATTCCGCCACCTTGGGCCTGAGCGCCTATGAGCTGGATTTGTTCGGCCGCGTGCGCAGCCTCAGCGAACAGGCGATGCTCACTTACCTGGGCACCGAAGAGGCGCGTCGCAGCGTGCAATTGAGCTTAGTTGCCAACGTTGCCAATGCCTACCTGACCTGGCGGGCCGATCAGGAACTGCTGGCCCTGGCCGAGCAAACCCTGGTGGCCAACGACCACAGCTGGCAATTGACCAGCCGCAGTAAAAGTGCGGGCAAAGCCTCGGCGCTGGAGGTGGTGCAAGCGCGCACGGCGGTGGAAAGCACCCGCGCCAGCGTGGCCCGCTATGAACGCCAGGTCGCCCAGGACCTCAACAACCTCACCCTGTTGGTGGGTGGCCCGGTGGATGACAACCTGCCTTCGCGCCCGCTAGCCGATGAGCTGGTCGCCCGTGTCCCTGCCGGTTTGCCCTCCGACCTGCTGCAACGCCGCCCGGATATCCTCCAGGCCGAATACCAGTTGCAGGCGGCCAACGCCAACATCGGTGCCGCCCGTGCCGCGTTCTTTCCGTCCGTGACCCTGACGGCCAATGCCGGCAGCACCAGCAAGGAACTGTCGGGGCTGTTCAAGGGAGGCTCGGGCACCTGGACGTTCCAGCCGCAGATCAACCTGCCGATCTTCAACGCCGGCAGCCTGCGTGCCAGCCTCGATTACGCCAGGCTGCAGAAGGACATCACGGTGGCCCAATACGAAAAGTCCATCCAGACCGCCTTCCAGGAAGTCGCCGATGGCCTCGCCGCCCGCCAGACCTTCAACGACCAACTGGACGCGCAACGGGATTTCGTCGCCGCCAACCAGAATTACTACGACCTGGCCCAGCACCGCTACCGCAGCGGCGTGGACAGCAACCTGACCTTTCTCGACGCGCAGCGGGCGTTGTTCAGTTCCCAGCAAGCGCTGATTGTGGATCGGCTGGCGCAATTGGTGGCGGAGGTGAATCTGTATACAGCGCTGGGTGGGGCATGGGGGGATGGTCACGCTTCCATCGCCCGTTTAATGCAGTAGTTACACCAGTTTCAAGCCGATGTTGCCCGCGATGCCTCGATTGGTGTCAGTAAGCTTGACCTTGCCGTAGTGATCCAGATAACCGTCAACGACTAATCCGACATGGCCCCCGGTAGCTAATGTGCCTATCGCGCCATTCCTCAGGTCTTTCATTGTCGCTGCCACAACGCGCGCGCTGAGCCCCAGGCGGCGCAGGGCCTCACCGGGGTAATCTCCAGTGTTCAGCGCAGCGATGGAATCGTTGAAAGTTTCCTCATCATTATCGTAATACCGCTCCAGCTGGATTCGCTTGGCACTCACCGCAAATAAAAACTTAGCGTGAGTGAGCACATCACTTGGGGCATGGGCTTCAAACCCTACTTTACCCATGGCATGCCGCAACTCTGCCTGGGTTATATGCAACGTGAAGTCGTCGCGCATAACGATGTTAAAGCCATCAGGGGTGGTTTCTATTTTTTTGTAAATGCCATGGGGGTTATGCCCGAATTTCATCATGGCCGCCTTGATAGCCGCGATGACAACACAATCACCCTTCGCGCCTTGAGTAAAATCACTGAAAATATCGCCTGGCTTTATACCTACCGTATCAGGCGCACCGAGGATAATCGGGCCATCGTCTTTGAGCGCCCGTACGCCCTGGCTGTAGCCGTTTTGAACAGACTTATCAGTGTCGGGCGTAACCGATACCCTACGACCGACAGGCGCCTCTTTCATCGTCCGTAAAAAATTCGGCTGGGGCGGCATCTCACGCGTGCGATGAGAGGGCTTATCAAGCATCGCCGATAAGCGTTGCGCTAATACGCCCAGCTCTGTCATCAACCCCGTCAAGCGCTGAGAGCGGTCGTCAGCTTGCTTGTAATCGTGTTCAACCACATCGTCGCGCAGGCTTGAATTGTGCAGATCACCCCCTATCAGGGTTTTGGACAACGCTGATACCTTGCTGAAACCACTCATCACACACTCCTTATCAATAGATATCCTAGCGTTGAGCAAAAACAGTTCTAGACGAGTTTAATACCAGCTTTCCAATGCATGTCTCTCATCAGTCTTTTCTTGTTTCCATACACGTCTAAATAACCACCCATGACGGCAAGGTCGTGACCGTTGTTCGCAATCGTACCGATAGCGCCTCTCATTAGTTCCTTGATATTGGTGCGAACCATATGCCCTTTCAGCCCCAAGCGAAGAAGACCTTCCCCGGCAAATTCACCATCATTGAGTGTTGCCATAGCCGTCTCGAAACTACGCTTGGCAATGTCATCATTATTTTCCAGCTGCGCCCGTTTCGCGCTCACCGCAAATAAAAATATCGCACTCGTGAACACTGCATTACCTGGTTTAGTCGTCTCGAAGCCTGCTCCGTATTTAGCTTCTTCCAGTTCTTCATCAGTTATTTTCAATGTGTAGTTATCCCTCATAACCACCTCAAAACCATCATCTAACCGAGTGACTTTTTGAAAAACCTGATGAGGGCTATGTCCAAACCTTGCCATGGCTGCCTTGATGGCTGCGACTGTCACGCAATTACCCGTTGGACCTTGATAGAACGCGGAGAAAATATCTGCTATTTGTTCCACTGCATTCTGGGCGTTATCCGGTAGATAGAAACTGGGTACTTCGGCAACAGCCGGAGCCTGCCTTTGAGCATTGTTAACAGGCCCTTGCGCCATCGGCGATGAAGGCTGCTGGATCAGGCGCGTCGCGACAACGCCGAGCCTGGTAACCAAATGACGCAAGCTGTTGAACGATGGCGCGTACGTGCCGGGTGAAACCTGATTACGAGCCTCCAGCGATTCTGTCGAAGGCGGCTTCGATAGTGCTGTCGATGCTGTGGCAGTTGGCCAATAAGGAGGTTCACGATAGTTGGGCAGGACGCTTTGAATGGAAGAAACGGACACCGCTATTCTCCAGCATAAAAATAATAGTCAACGATAACGTGACGGCACGTAAATATTGTAACCATACAGGCTTGGGAAAAATCTCTGAATGAATCAACGACGCCGAGTAAGCCCATTGTTCTGATGAACGTAGGGCTCATAGGCACCTGCAGCTATTTCCTGTGGACTTAAATGTCGGCCTAACCCTAACCAGATAACCAGCTTTTCCCGATCATGCTCCGCAGTGGAGTTCACCAGAACATCCAGGTAAGTATTAGTCACCTTGTCACTCCAAACATAATTATAGGCATCGGCCCAAGGGGCTCTTTCAATTTGACCACGCTTGCACATCACTCCAAACATAAAGTAAGCGTCTCCCAGCATGCCTTCATCAGCGCCTGCAAACCGGCTGGCCTTTCTCGCCATGCCCAACTCCTTATGGGAAATAAAGAGTTTGAAGTTGTCCTTCATGGTCACATCATATCCACCGTCTACAGCCGTCACCTCATTGAAAACGCTGTCAACTGTCTGGCCGTATTTATCCATCCCCATCTTTATGACTTCTACGAACGTTGTGCGTTTATCGTGGCCCAGCCACGGATAAGGCTCATGTATTGAAGCAAGGCCATTTTTCATGTCCTCGGGTTTTTCACCTTTTCTTTTTCCAGACATCGGTAAGTTAGCAACGTCATACTGCGGGTGCTGGCTGGATATTCGTTTACGCTCGTAGTCATCCAAACGGAGCCCGCCCCTCACACCCCGACCGTCAGCAAGCTCAAGTTCGTCAAAAGGATCAACCTCGTTGTCGTCGTCCGGCGTCGTCAGACTTGAGGGCAACACGGGCGACGGCGTCCACCCCGACGGCGGCACGAAACGCAGGTTTGGCTTGCCCACATCTTCTAAACGAACTTTTATGGGAGGAAGGATCGGTGTGGCGGGTTCAAGCGGCTCCTCGGTCACGGGCGCGTCTTGGGGAGGGGTTACCGGCACCACAGGTGGGTTGTTCTCCTGCGGCACTGTCCCTAACGACTCACCGAGCAACTTCAGCAATGAGGTCAAGGCGAGCAGATCATTTTTATGATCATTGGAATGTACAGGCGTGCCATCGGCCTCTTTATTCAGGTCAGGTGTGGTGTGAGGATGTATGTCCTCAACAATCGTTTTCAGGGTCCCTACCAGTAAGTTCAAAAGAACACCCAACTCTGAAAAGTCTTCGCGCGCCGCTGGTTTATTACTGGCGGGCGGCCCAGAGACAGTACGCATTTCATTCCCGGCACGACTATGACGCCCGGGCGTAGAATCAGTCTGCTCAATGGGTGCTCTACGGGAATACATCTGCTGCGCAGAGTAATAATGGTTTTGCGTCAGCGCTCCAAACATACACACTCACTCTCTCAGTCATCGAATAGGTTGAAACAGGGAGACAGCGCCCCCCCTGCTGCCACTTAAATGTTCGATTACTCAGTGGTGCCCTCGCCCGATAGGTTCCTGTTAGTGGGCCAGCCACTTGTATCAGCAGCCTTCAACGTTGAAAAAATGCGAGAAGAGTTTTCTGTTATTTACGGTTTTTTTCCTGACAGTTGCTGTCGGTAATCTCCAGGCGTCATCTGCGCATGACGAAGGAAAAACCGGCTGAAATACGCCGGGTCCTTGAACCCGAGCTGGTAGCAGATTTCATTCGCGGAACTACCGGTAAACAGCAACAGACGCTTGGCTTCCTGCATCAGTCGTTCAAGTATCAAGCGCTTGGAGGGCAGGTCGGCAATGCGTCGGCACACCTCGTTGAGCCGCGCCGGTGTCACACCAATCCCTTCGGCATAGCGTGCCAGCGGCCAATGTTCCAGGTAGTGCGCCTCCACCAGTTCGTTGAAGCGATGAAAGATGCGCAGGTCTTCATGAGCCATCGGGCGCGCCGGCAGGGCGTGGGCGCACAGGCGCAGCAAGCGGATCATGATCAGGCGCGTCAGGCTGTCGAGGGCGGCGGCACGCCCTGCCCGTTCGGCGTTGATCTCACTGCACAGCTCTTCGAATAGCTGATCCAGCCCTTCGGCGTCACCGCCCAGCGCGACACAGGCCGCACCGGAGGCGAGGCTGGGGTCGGCGTCGATCAACCCCCACACCAACTGCTGGCGCACCGTCAACACATGCCCGTCGGCATCGGCTTCGGTGACGAAGGCATGGGCCACCGTGGGCGGCGTGAGAAAAAACATCGGCCCCGACTCGACGTATTGGCGGTCATCCAGATAGACCCGCACCGCGCCACTCTTGACGTAATGCACCTGGAAAAACCGGTCATGCCGATGCACGGCCATATTGCGCCCGAAGAACCCCGCCAGGTTGCCAAGCTTGTCGTAATGCACCTCGGCGTCGCTGTAGCGCTGGTCGTAGACCTGCCCGATGTTGATATTGGGAATCGGCTTCACGCGGCTCTCTTCTTGTTGTTCCGATGCCGCTGGAGTTTGCCATGCTTGACGGTAGTTAACATATTAATTATAACGTTAACAACTTAACGAACTGCCTACGCAGCCGTCGTCACCGCCAGGAGAAACGCATGAGCCGTACCCTGCATGATGTTGCCAGCGGCACCCTGTTCGGCGTTGCGCTGAACTACCAGGGCCTGCTGGACCAACATCTCGCCGCCTTCCAGCAGGCGCCCTACCAGAAGCCCCCAACCAAGCCGGTGCTGTTTATCAAGCCCCCCAACACCCGTAATGCACACGGCGGCGTGGTGCTGCAGCCGGCGGGCGAACGCCTGCAACCAGGCCCGGCATTAGGTGTGGTGATCGGCCAGCGGGCCAGCCGCGTCAGCCTGGACGATGCCATGGCCCATGTGGCCGGGTATGTGGTGGTCAACGAGTTCAGCCTGCCGGAAGACAGTTACTACCGCCCCGCCGTCAAAGCCAAATGCCGCGATGGGTTTTGCGCCCTCGGGCCGCAAGTGATTGCACGGGATCAAGTGGCCAACCCCAACCGGCTGGACCTCAAGCTCTTCGTCAATGGCGAACTGCGCCAGGAAAACTCCACCGCCCAGTGGGTGCGGGACATCCCGCAATTGATTGCCGAGATCAGCGAATTCATGACCCTGCACCCCGGCGATGTGCTGATCACTGGCACGCCGGAAGGCCGCGTGGATGTGCAGCCTGGCGACCGGGTTGAAGTTGAAATCACCGGTGTTGGCCGTTTGCTCAACATTGTTCAAGCAGAGGCCTCGGCATGAAGTGCGCACGTATCCGCTTTGAAGGTCAAATCCATACCGTGCAGGTGGACGACGATTGCAGCGTGCGCCTCAGCGATGGCCGCCGGCTCGCGCAAGAACAGGTGCAATGGCTGCCACCCGCCACCGGCACTATGTTCGCCCTCGGCTTGAACTACGCCGACCACGCCGCCGAACTGGCGTTCACACCGCCGACCGAACCGCTGGTATTCATCAAGTCGGTCGGCACCTACACCGGCCACCGCCAAGTCACCTGGCGCCCGGACAACGTCGCCTACATGCACTACGAGTGCGAGCTGGTGGCGGTGATCGGCAAGACCGCACGCAACGTCAAGCGCGCCGACGCCCTGGATTACCTGGCCGGTTACACGGTGTGCAACGACTACGCGATCCGCGACTACCTGGAAAACTACTACCGCCCCAACCTGCGGGTTAAAAACCGCGACGCCACCACCCCGGTCGGCCCATGGATTGTCGATGTGGCCGATGTGCCCGACCCGAGCAACCTGAAGCTGCGCACCTGGATCAACGGCGAGCTGCGCCAGGAAGGCAGCACCCAGGACATGATTTTCGATATCCCCTACCTCATCGAATACCTGTCCAGCTTCATGACCCTGCAACCCGGCGACATGATTGCCACTGGTACGCCCGAGGGCCTGGCCGATGTGGTGCCGGGGGATGAAGTGGTGGTGGAAGTCGAAGGTGTGGGCCGCCTGGTCAACCGTATTGTCAGTGAGACGGCGTTTTTCTCCGCGCGCAAAGAGGCTTGAGCAACATGATCAAACACTGGATCAACGGCCGTGAGGTCGAGAGTAAAGACGTGTTCATCAACTACAACCCAGCCACCGGCGAGGCCATTGGTGAAGTCGCCAGCGGCGGCGCCGAAGAAGTCGCGCAAGCCGTAGCGGCGGCCAAGGAGGCGTTCCCCAAGTGGGCCAACACCCCGGCCAAGGAGCGCGCACGCTTGATGCGCAAACTGGGTGAATTGATCGAACAGAACGTGCCACGCCTGGCCGAGCTGGAAACCCTCGACACCGGCCTGCCGATCCACCAGACCAAAAACGTATTGATCCCACGCGCCTCGCACAACTTCGACTTCTTCGCTGAAGTCTGCACACGCATGGACGGCCACAGCTACCCGGTGGACGACCAGATGCTCAACTACACCCTGTACCAGCCGGTGGGCGTGTGCGGGCTGGTATCACCGTGGAACGTGCCGTTCATGACCGCCACCTGGAAGACCGCGCCGTGCCTGGCCCTGGGCAACACGGCGGTGTTGAAGATGTCGGAACTGTCGCCATTGACCGCCAATGAACTGGGACGCCTGGCGGTGGAAGCCGGGATCCCCAACGGCGTGCTCAATGTGATCCAGGGCTACGGCGCCACCGCCGGCGATGCCCTGGTGCGCCACCCGGATGTGCGAGCGATTTCCTTTACCGGCGGCACCGCCACCGGCAAGAAAATCATGCAGACCGCGGGCCTGAAAAAGTACTCCATGGAGCTGGGCGGCAAATCGCCGGTGCTGATCTTTGAAGACGCCGACCTTGAGCGTGCGCTCGACGCCGCGCTGTTCACGATCTTTTCCCTCAACGGCGAGCGTTGCACCGCCGGCAGCCGGATCTTTATCCAGGAAAGTGTCTACCCGCAGTTTGTCGCCGAATTCGCGGCGCGGGCCAAGCGCTTGATTGTGGGCGACCCTCAGGACCCCAAGACCCAGGTCGGCTCGATGATCACCCAGGCTCATTACGACAAGGTCACCGGCTACATCAAGATCGGCCTTGAGGAAGGCGCTACGCTGCTGGCCGGCGGCCTGGAGCGCCCGGCCAACTTGCCTGCGCACTTGAGCCGCGGCCAGTTTATCCAGCCGACGGTATTCTCCGATGTGAACAACAAGATGCGCATCGCCCAGGAAGAAATCTTCGGCCCGGTGGTGTGCCTGATCCCGTTCAAGGACGAAGCCGAGGCGCTGCAATTGGCCAACGATACCGAATACGGCCTGGCGTCCTATATCTGGACCCAGGACATCGGCAAGGCCCACCGCCTGGCGCGCGGTATTGAAGCGGGCATGGTATTTATCAACAGCCAGAACGTGCGCGATTTGCGCCAGCCGTTCGGCGGGGTGAAAGGCTCGGGCACCGGCCGTGAAGGTGGCCAGTACAGCTTTGAAGTGTTTGCCGAGATCAAGAACGTGTGTATTTCCATGGGCAGTCATCATATTCCGCGCTGGGGCATCTGAAATCTGCTCCTACAGCCTTACAAGAATAATTACTCAGGAGAATCATCATGGGCGAAGTGGTTCTGGCAGCGAAGATCTGCCACGTACCGTCGATGTACCTGTCGGAACTGCCCGGCAAGCATCACGGTTGTCGCGAAGCGGCGATTGCCGGGCACAAGGAAATCGGGCGCCGCGCCCGCGAACTGGGGGCCGACACCGCCGTGGTGTTCGACGTGCACTGGCTGGTCAACAGCGGCTATCACGTCAACTGCGGCGAACATTTCCAGGGCACCTACACCAGCAACGAGCTGCCGCACTTCATCAAGAACATGGACTACGCCTACCCAGGCTGCCCCGAGCTGGGTGAGTTGATCGCCGCCGAAGCCAACCTGGCCGGCGTGCGCAGCATGGCCCATAACATCCCGAGCCTGGAGCTGGAATACGGCACCCTGGTGCCCATGCGCTACATGCACATGGGCGTGCCCGAGGACGAAAAGTTCAAGGTCATCTCCATCGCTGCCTGGTGTGCCTGGCATCGCCTGGAAGACAGCTTCGCCTTCGGCGCCGCCGTACGCCGGGCCATCGAAAAGAGCGACCGCAAGGTGCTGGTGTTGGCGTCCGGGTCGCTGTCCCACCGTTTTTCCGACGACCGCGAGGCCGAAGCGAATATCCACAACTGGACCCGCGAATTCGACAAGCAGGTAGACCTGCACGTGGTCGAGATGTGGCAGCAAGGCCGCTTCAAGGAGTTCTGCGCGATGCTGCCGGACTACGCCGAACACTGCTTTGGCGAAGGCAAGATGCACGACACCGCCATGCTCCTGGGCCTGCTGGGTGGGCCGGACTATGCCAAGCCGGCCGAGATCATCACGCCGCCGTTTGGCAGTTCGGGCACCGGCCAGATCAACGCGATTTTCCCGCTGTAGCTTTGGGAGAAACCTATGCCGCACTTTATCGCTGAATACACCGACAACCTCTCGCAACAGGCCGACCTGCCCGGCCTGTTTGAAAAAGTCCACCGGGTGCTGGGAGACAGTGGCGTGTTCCCCCTCGGCGGTATCCGCAGCCGTGCTGTGCGGCTGGACACCTGGCGCATGGCGGACGGCAAGCATGACTACGCCTTTGTGCACATGACCCTCAAGGTCGGCCATGGCCGCGACCTGGCCACGCGCCAGGCGGTGGCCGAAGCCGTGTTCGCGGTGATCACCGCGCACTTCGCCGAGTTGCAAGCGCAACGCTTGTTGGCGCTGTCGTTCGAGATGGTGGAGTTGCACCCGCAGCTCAACTTCAAGCAGAACAATGTGCATGCGTTTCTGAACAACGCGGCGGGGTAAACCCCGCCCTCCCCTCACGGCCACTCAGACAAAAAGTACAACATCATGAGCACAGCCCACTCCACTGCAAGCCTGCTGCTTGCTGAGCACGACCGCACCCATCGTTTGGTGACCTGGCGCCTGATGCCCCTGTTGCTGGTGTGTTACCTGTTCGCCCATCTGGACCGCATCAACATCGGCTTCGCCAAGATGCAGATGAGCAACGACCTGCATTTCAGCGACACGGTGTACGGCTTTGGCGCCGGCCTGTTTTTCATTGCCTACGCGCTGTTCGGCGTGCCCAGCAATATCGCCCTGGACCGCGTCGGGCCACGGCGCTGGATCGCCTGCCTGATGGTGGTATGGGGCCTGCTCTCCACCGGCATGTTGTGGGTGGAGAGCGCCCGCGGGTTCTACGTGCTGCGCTTCTTATTGGGGGTGGCCGAGGCCGGGTTTTTCCCGGGGATTCTGGTGTTTCTCAACCGTTGGTACCCGGCCCGTCGTCGCGCCCAGGTCACCGCCTTGTTTGCCATTGCCGTCCCCATGGCCGGCGTATTGGGCGGGCCGATTTCCGGGGCGATCCTCGAGAACTTCCACGCCGTTGGCAGCCTGCGCGGCTGGCAGTGGATGTTCCTGATCGAAGGCGCGCCCGTGGTCCTGCTGGGGCTGGTGGTGCTCAAGTGTTTGCCGGACAGTTTCGAGTCGGTGCACTGGTTGAGCGCCGAGCAAAAACAGCAACTGCGTACCCAACTGAGTAACGAAGAACAACGCAAAACCATCACCTCGTTCAGCGGCATTCTGCGTGACCCGCAAGTGTGGCTGCTGGTGGCCGTGTACTTTGCGGTCATGCTCGCGGTCAACACCCTGGCGTTCTGGATGCCGACCCTGATACACGGCGCCGGTATCGGCCGCGACAGCCAGGTCGGCTTGCTCAGCGCCGTGCCGTACCTGGCCGGTTGCTTTTTCATGATCGGCTGCGGGCGCTCCTCCGACCGCTATCGCGAGCGTCGCTGGCACCTGTGCGTACCGCTGCTGATGGCTGCGACCGGCATTGCCGTGGCGGGCCTGGCGCCAGGCAACGCGCTGCTGGTGATGAGCGGGTTGGTGGTCGCCGGCATGGGCGCCAGCGCGGCCCTGCCGATGTTCTGGCAACTGCCGCCGGCGTTTCTTTCCAACACGACCCAGGCAGCGGGCATCGCCATGATCAGCTCGTTCGGCAGCATCGCCGCGTTCCTCGCGCCCTACCTGATCGGCTGGATGCGCGACGCCACCCAGAGCGCCAGCCTGGCCCTGTACGTACTCGCCCTGTTTATCGCCCTCGGCGGCCTGCTGGTGCTGCGCACCCATGCCGCCATCGTCAACCCACACTAGAGACCGATGCCATGCTCGACTCCCAGCAAATTCTCGCCGCCGCCGCCCACCTGGACCGCGCCGAACGCAGCCGCGAACAGGTGCGCCAGTTTTCCCTCGACTACCCCGGCATCACCATCGAGGACGCCTACGCTATCCAGCGGGCCTGGGTGGCACAGAAGATCAAGGACGGGCGCACGCTCAAAGGCCACAAGATCGGCCTCACCTCACGGGCCATGCAGGTCTCGTCGAACATCACCGAGCCCGACTACGGCGCCCTGCTCGATGACATGTTTTTCGACGAAGGCAGCGACATTCCCTTTGAGCGCTTCATCGTGCCACGGGTGGAAGTGGAACTGGCGTTCATCCTCGGCAAACCGCTCAAGGGCCCCAACTGCACGGTGTTCGATGTGCTCGACGCCACCGAATGGGTGATCCCGGCGCTGGAAATCATCGACGCACGCATCCAGCAGGTCGACCCGCAGACCCAAGTGACCCGCAAGGTGTTCGACACCATCTCCGACAACGCCGCCAACGCCGGTGTGGTGCTCGGCGGCCGCGCCGTGCGCCCCACCGAGATCGACCTGCGCAAAGTGCCAGCGGTGCTGTATCGCAATGGCGTGATCGAAGAGTCCGGCGTCTCGGCGGCGGTGCTCAACCACCCGGCCAAGGGCGTGGCCTGGCTGGCCAATAAGCTGGCGCCGTATGACGTCACGTTGCTGCCCGGCCAAGTGATTCTCGGCGGTTCGTTTACCCGCCCGGTCGCGGCCCGCCCCGGGGATACTTTCCACGTCGACTACGACCTGCTCGGCTCGATCGCCTGTCGCTTCGTCTGAATACTGGAGGACTGTCATGGACATGCCTGTCAACCGCTTCAAACAACGCCTTCACCAAGGCGAGGTACAGATCGGCCTGTGGCTCGGTCTCGCCAATGCCTATAGCGCGGAGTTGGCCGCCAACGCCGGCTTCGACTGGCTGCTGATCGATGGCGAACACGCGCCCAACCACCTGCCGGGCATGCTTGCGCAACTGCAGGCCATAGCGCCCTACCCCAGCCAGGCGTTGATCCGCCCGGTGATCGGCGACACGGCGCTGATCAAGCAACTGCTGGATATCGGCGCCCAGACGCTGCTGGTCCCCATGGTCGAAAGCGCGGCCCAGGCCCAGGAGCTGGTGCGCGCCCTGCGCTATCCACCACAGGGCATCCGAGGCGTCGGCAGCGCGCTGGCCCGTGCTTCGCGTTGGAACAGCCTCCCCGATTACCTCGACCAGGCCGACGCGCAGATGTGCCTGCTGGTGCAGATTGAAAACCGCGAAGGCCTGGCCAACCTGGAGGCCATCGCCGCCGTCGAAGGCGTGGACGGTGTGTTTATCGGCCCGGCGGACTTGAGCGCGTCCATGGGCCATCGCGGTAATCCTGGGCATCCTGAGGTGCAAGCGGCGATCGAGGACGCCATCGTGCGCATCGTTCGGGCCGGCAAGGCGGCGGGGATTCTCAGTGCGGATGAACGCCTGGCGCGGCGCTATATCGAGTTGGGGGCGACGTTTGTGGCGGTGGGGGTGGATACCACGGTGTTGATGCGGGGGTTGCAAAACCTGGCCGGGAAGTTCAAAGACGTACCGGTGGCTGCCAATACCGGTGGTGTCTACTGAGATCCAATGTGGGAGGGAGCAAGCCCCCTCCCACATTTTGATCTCCTGTGTTGGGGAGATCGCCTTATCGCTTGATGTTCTTCAAGTCATCCAGCAACCCCAACAGGGTCTGGAATTTCTCTTCGCCAAACTGATCCTGCAAGCGCTGATAGTTGGCCTCCATGCACTGGCTCATGGACTCGAAACTCGCCTTGCCCTTGTCTGCCAGGGTAATGAGCACCCGGCGCTGGTCCTGCTCGGCCTTGCGCCGGTGCACCATGCCAGCCGCTTCCATGCGCACCAATACGCCGGTCATGCTCGGCTTGAGGATGCAGGCCAGTTCCGCCAGTTGGTAAATCTCCAACTCACCGTGCTGTTCGAGGATGCGGATGATGCGCCATTGCTGTTCGGTCAGGCCGTGTTCATTCAGGGAGGGGCGGAAGAAACTCATGGCCGCTTCGCGGGCTTGCAACAAGGCTAAAGTCAGGGATTGTCGAGGTTTGAGCATAGGATCAGGGGTCACGAAGCATTTAGTTAATAATTTAACGAAACTTTAGCATTCCCTGCCAACGAACGCGCGATTAACTTGTAAATCGCACCTGCCCTTGGCGCGCTGAATCAAAAACCCGGGCAGGCAGGATCAAGACTTCCATCCCGTCAGGGCCCCTAATGGAGGCATCCGCTTTAGAGCCTTCCTTCACTTTTTCAGGCTGCGCCATGATTAACATCGAAACCCCCACGTATTACACCGCCACCAAGAAATACAATCTCAGTTTCCCCACCCTGGAACAGGACATCGACGCTGACGTCGTGGTGATCGGCGGCGGCTTCTCCGGAATCAATACGGCCCTGGAGCTGGCAGAAAAAGGCATCACCAATATCGTCGTGCTCGAAGCGCGCTACCTGGGCTTTGGCGGCACCGGCCGCAACGGCGGGCAGATCATGGCAGGCATCGGTCATGACCTGGAGAAGATCAAAAAAGACGTCGGCGAAGACGGCCTGCGCCAGGTGTTCGAGATCAGCGACCTGGGCGCCGACATCATCAAGAACCGCATCGCCAAGTACAACATTGATGCCGATTTCTGCCACGGCTACGGCTACATGGGCTTCAACGCCCGCCAGGAAAAAACCCTGCGTGCTTGGGAAAAGGACTTCAAGTCCATCAACAGCCAGCACGAGATCCGCTTTCTCGGCGGCTCGGATGTGCAACAGATCATCGGTTCCAACGCCTACACCAGTGCCCTGCTGCACATGGGCGGCGGGCATGTGCATTCGCTGAACCTGCTGCTGGGCGAGGCCACCGCGCTGGCCAGCCATGGCGTGCGGATCTTCGAAAACAGCCCGGCCCTGGAAGTCAGCTACGGTGAGCGCATTACCGTGCGCACCGGTCGCGGCTCGGTGCGCGCCAGCAAGTTGCTGTGGGCCTGTGACAGCTTCCTCAACAAGCTGGAGCCGGAACTGCACCGCTCGACCATCAACACCTACGCGTTCCAGATGATGACCGAGCCGTTGCCTGAAGAATTGATCCAGCGCATCAGCCCGATCCGTGGCGCCTACAGCGACATCCGCCCAGTGATCGACTACTACCGCGTGACCAATGAAAACCGCCTGCTGTTCGGCGCCGCGACGCCCCTGGTGGAACACATTCCCGGCGACCTTAAAGCGTGGAACCGCCACCTCATGCTGAAGATCTTCCCCTACCTCAAGGACGTAAAAATCGACCTGGCCTGGGGTGGCCCGATGGCGTGCAGCCCCAACCTGTTCCCGCAGGTCGGCACCTTACCGGGGCGCAGCAATGCGTTTTTCGTACAGGGCTATTCGGGCTTTGGCGTCACCCCCAGCCACATCATCTGCAAGGTCCTGGCCGAAGGCATGAGCGAAGGCTCGGCGCGCTATGACCTGGTCAGCTCGATCCACCGCCCGACCATTATCGGCAAGGACGCGATCCGCCCTCTGCTGCTGACGGCGGGTAAATCCTGGCACCAACTTTCCGGTTACTGGAACGGGCGCCGTTGATCCACTTTCTCACTCATCAGGAACCACTGCCATGACCCTCACTACGATCAAACACAACGTCCAGCTGTCGGAACTCGATGCCTGGGGCACCGTGGCCGACCTTGGCTCCGAGATCCTCGAAGGCGAAGTGCGCGCCTTCGGCAAGATGACCTTCGGCGCCCCCACCGATGCGGTCAGCAGCGCCTACTTCGGCACCACCCAGGGCAAGTTCCGCATGGTCTACCCGTTCGCCGAACAGGCCACCGTGGTCACCGGCGAAGTGGTGCTCACCGATGAGTCCACCGGCCAGTCCACCCGCTACAAGGCCGGCGACAGCTGGTTCGTGACCAAGGGCACGCCGGTGCTGTGGGAAGTGGTCAGCGAGAGTTTCGTCAAACACTACTTCGCCGTCGTGTAAGGAGGGCGTTGCCATGACGAGTTCTTCTGACTGGATCACCGTGGGCGCCCTGGCCGACGGTTTTGCACCCGAGGCGTTCATTCTGCCAAACCTTGCCGACCTGGCCGGCCAGACCTTCACCTTGCACTTCGCCAATGGCTGGCAGATCGAACACCGTTTCGAGCAGGAACGCCTGGCCTGGCACGCTGCCGATGGCCACTCCAGTGGCAGCGCCGCCTACCGCGCCAGTTCGATTCGCCCAGGCCTGTACCTGGTGGATTTCATCAAGCACGAGGCCGGGCAAAGCTGGTCGATCAGCCTGGTGCTGGACACGCCGAATGCGTCGTTTACCGCCGTGATTGGCCGTCTGCCGGATCAGGCAGAAACCCATGAAGGGCTCTATCACCGCGCCCTGGCCGGCAAGCCGCTGACCTCGGTGCACGCCGACTTCCTCCACGGCAGCCTCGACCGACCCTGGCAGGACGGCCACTGCCTGCACGCGCCGACCGACGAACTGGTGGGCCTGCGCAACCAGTACCGCTATAGCCCCAGCGAAGTCTACGAGCACATCTACCTCAACCCGGGGTTCTACGCCTGGCAGTGCCTCAAGGGCGTGGAGCAAGGCTTGTGCGACACCGACCGCTGCCATTACTACAAGATCGCCGAGCAACTGTACCTGTTCGTCTGGCAAGAGAAGATCGTGCCCACCCTCGGCCTGGTGCTGATCGACCTGCAACAGCACCGCAGCGACGGCAAGATCTTCGGCTATGCCGGAGCGTCTTTCGATACGCTGTCGAACTTCCCGATCAGTTCCTATTGCCAGGTGCTCAACCGCACGGAGTATCCCCGTGACTGAGGCGCGCACGGTGGTGATCACCGGTGCCGGCACCGGCATCGGTGCAGCCTGTGCCCAGCTGTACGCCCAGGAAGGCGCGCGGCTGGTGCTGATCGGCCGGCGACGTGAGCCGCTGGAACAGGTGGTGCAGGTAACCGGCGGCCTGGTCCTGGTGGGCGATGCTGCCTGCCCTGAGACCTGGGACAGCTTTATCCGGCATATCCACACGCACTACGGGCGCATTGACGTGCTGCTGGCGTGTGCCGGCGGCCATGGCCTGGGCAGCGCGACCCAGACCAGCCCGACCACCTGGGAAAGCGCACTGCGCAGCAACCTGGACAGCGCGTTCTACAGTGCCCGCGCCTGCCTGCCGCTGTTGCAGGAAAGCGCCGGCAGTATCGTGCTGATCGGCTCCATCGCCTCGCTCGCGGCCGGGCCCGACGTGTGCGGCTACACCACAGCCAAACATGCGTTGCTCGGGCTCAATCGCTCGCTGGCCCGGGACTACGGGCCCCACGGCGTACGCGTGAACGCGGTATGCCCGGGCTGGGTGCACACGCCGATGGCCGATGCGGAGATGCAGCCATTGATGGACGCGTACGGCGACACCTTGCAGCAGGCGTACGACCGTGTGTGTGCCGATGTGCCCCTGCGTCGCGCCGCCCGTGCCGATGAGATCGCCAAGGTGTGCCGCTTCCTGGCCAGCGCTGACGCCTCGATCATTACCGGCGCCACGCTGGTAGCTGACGGAGGGTCCAGCATCGTCGACGTGCCGACGCTGGCGTTTACGCGCCTGGAGTCTGCCCATGCCCAATGACCTGGATTTCAGCGGCCAAGTGGTACTGGTCACCGGCGGCGCCCAAGGGATTGGCCTGGGTATCGTCCAGGCATTTGCCCAACGCGGCGCCCGGGTGGTGATTGCCGACCGCCTGCTTGAACAAGCCGAAACGGTGGCCACAGGGTTGTGCGCGCAGGGTTACCAGGTCGAGGCCGTGGGCGTCGACCTGGCGCAAGCCGAGGCGGTATTCGCCTGCGTTCAAGGGCTGACGCAACTGGATATCCT
Organism: Pseudomonas sp. MF6755; assembly: GCF_016405635.1. Taxonomy (NCBI): domain Bacteria; kingdom Pseudomonadati; phylum Pseudomonadota; class Gammaproteobacteria; order Pseudomonadales; family Pseudomonadaceae; genus Pseudomonas; species Pseudomonas sp. MF6755. The sequence goes on along the minus strand of NZ_JAEKDA010000023.1, from coordinate 57,285 downwards.
GGTGCACAACGCCGGGTATTTCCCGCTGACCGCGTTTGCCGATATTACCCCGCAGATCCTGCAACGCACCTTGGCGGTGAACCTCTCGGCGCTGTTCTGGCTGACCCAGGCGGCGTTACCGATGTTTCGTGAGCAAGGCCGGGGTTGCGTGCTGGTGACGTCTTCGGTCACTGGCAATCGGGTCGGTTATCCAGGGTTGAGCCACTATGCGGCGTCCAAGGCGGGGGTGAATGGGTTTATCCGTAATGCGGCGCTGGAGCTGGCGCCGTTGAACGTGCGGGTCAATGGGGTGGAACCGGGCATGATCGCCACGCCGGCGATGGGCAACCTGGGCGATGCCGCCTTGAATGACAGCATCGCCAGCCGTGTGCCGTTGGGGCGCTTGGGTACGGCTGCGGATATTGCCGGGGCGATGGTGTTCCTGGCTTCTGACTTGGCTGGCTATATCACCGGGCAGACCCTGGTGGTGGATGGTGGGTCTACCCTGCCAGAGGTCTGAAACTCAACTCGTTCCAATGTGGGAGCAAGCCCCCTCCCACATTTGATCTCCTGCAGCCTGAAGGACCTGTTTATGCCCCCACCGCCTGCAACCGGCTTGACCGAAAATCCTTGGGCGACACCTCGAACTGCTTCTTGAACGACCGGCTGAAATGCGCCGAGTCGGTAAAGCCCCATTTGTAGGCAATCGAGGTGATCGACTCGCTGCGCAGGAACGGGTTGGTCAAGTCATCCGCACTGCGCTTGAGCCGCGCGCGCTGGATGTAGCGGCAGACGCTGTCGTCCTGCTCCTCGAACAAGCGGTACAGGTGCCGCACCGAGATATTCAGGCGGTTGGCCAGGCCAATCGGGCTAAGGCCAGGCTGGCTCAGTGACTCATCAATGACCTTTTGCACGTAGCTGCGCAGGTTATTGCCCTGCAACGAGGCCACGCCTACGTGGCACTCATCGCCCTGCTCCAAAGCCGAGCCCAGCAGCGAGACAAAGGCTGCTTGCAAGGCCTGCACTTGCGTGACGTCGTCTTCGGTGTCGTCCTTGCACAGTTGGTCCATCAGCACATGCAGCATGCGCCCACAGGCTTTGGTCGAGGAGATCTTGCCGAAGGCGTGCGCCTGGCCGCCCAGGTGCTTGCAGACCTCAGTGCGCGACAGCGACAGCGAGGCGTGCTCAATAAGACCGAAGGGGGTGATCTCGATGGAGCCCACCGAGTCCATCAGCAGCATCTCGCCGGGGGCCAGTTGTACGGTCTCATCGTTCTGGGTGATCTGCGAATAGCCGCTGCGCTGGCTGACCAGGAAACATTCCTGGTCGTTGTCGTGATCGGCATGGTGCGTCAGGCGCTTGATCAGCCCGGCATTGGTGCGCAGGAGGGCCAGGCCACGCGGCAAATTGTGGATCTCGCCGATAAACAGCGAGCGGTTAAAAGCCAGTTCGGTATCGAAGTGACCGCACGCGGCGCGCAGTTCGCGGTTCCAGCTGTCGAGCCCGTCGGGTGCATGCTGTGGGATGCTCATGGGGTGTCTCCGCAGTGGCGTTCTTTTTGTTGTTCTGACGCAATAGTTAACATGTTATCTATATGCGCGCAACAACAACCTGTTTGCCCTTGGCAGAAGCACTAATGATGCCAATCAGAGATTCGACAGTACCCGCTTCATGCCAGCCAACGCCGCCAGTAAATGGTTGCGTTGCTCCGGGCTTACCGCGATATACCGCCGAAACGCCGGCATCCGATTAACCACCTCACTGCCCCCCATATGTTCCAGGCGCACCCACCATTGCTGGTCCCGCAGTTCGATACGCAGGCGCTTGAAGTCCAGCGGCATCAGCGCCTGGAACAACGCTTCGTCAGCCACCAAGCGCGCCTGCAATTCACGCCCGATGGCCTGGTTGCCCGTACGACGCCGCAGACGAATACCGTTGCGCCGGATCACGCCGCCATGGTGTACGTCGAAGCTACCCGTGCCGCCTGCCGAGGCAGGCACGCGCAGGACGAATTCAGTCATCACCAGGTGCATCAAGAGCTGCGACTCAGTGCGCTCGACAATCTGCAAAGCCACATCATCCACACACAGCTGGGCGCTGTTTGCCGACAGCCGCTCAAAGCTCGCCAGCCCAAGGTTGCGCCGCAGGTGTTCCAGGGTCACGCCCGGCCGGTACCCCGACGGAGCACGGTCAGCGCGCAGCAGTTCAAACAGTTTTTGCCGCAAAATCGTTATAACCGTCATGGGCAGGCCCCGGTTCATGGCTGAATTCCTTGGCCAACACCTCCTCGACGGAGGCTGGCTTGAAGGGGTTGACCTTCTGTACTACCAAGGTCCAGAACAACGCATAGCTCGCCGTCACACCGAGCATCACCCCAAACGGCACGTAGATGTCGGCCGGGTTCATGCCCGGCGGGGTGATAAACCACATGCCCAGCAAGATGCCGATGCTCGAGACGATCTGTGGCAATGGAAACCACGGCGAACGGTACGCCCGAGGCAAGTCCGGGCGACGAATGCGCAGGATCACCACCGACAACGTCACCAGCAGGTAGGCAAAACTCCATGCGCACACCGCTGCCAGCACCAGGTGCATGATGTTGTCGGTGTTGCCGCCCAGGTAGAGCGCGTGCAGGCAGGGAATCAGCATTGCCACCAGGATGCACAACAGCGGCGTCTTGAAACGCGGGTGCAGGTAGGTGAAGACCTTGGGCAAGGCGCCATCCACCGCCATGCCGTAGAGGATGCGCGGTACACCGGCCATCAGGGTATTGATGGTCGCAGCGCCGGCGAACAGAAAGCCGATGCCCAGCCACAATGGGCCGACCTGCCCCATCACCTGCTCGGCAAACCGTGGGATAGCCATGGGCGTGTCCAACAGGTGCACGCCGGACGCGGCATCGAGCACCACGTTTTCAACTTGGCGCTTCATCGCGGCGCCATAGATGAACATGCACGTCGCCACGCCCATCAGCCCGAGCATCATCGCCCGCGGCATCACCTTGGCCGATTGGCGCAGGTCCGGCGCCAGCGGGGTGACGAACTCGCAGCCGACGAACATGAACATCGCCATGCCCACCAGCGACAGCACGGTGACCAGATCGGTGCCGACCAGTGACTCACCGAACCAGCCCTCCAACTGCACCGCCGGTGCGGCGATCAGGCCCAGCACGCCGAACACCATCAGGGTGGTCCACATGCCGAACGTGAGGATGATCTCCGCGCGGCCAAATGCGCTGACTCCAAAGGCATTCAGCACCCCGAACACGATCACGAAACCGACGCCCAGCAGCCACGAGCCACCGGCCGATTCTGCCAGGGTATTGAGGTGCTCGAAATTCACCAGGGCCATGACCCCGGAAAGGATGGTTTCGGCGGTGCCCGCGAACACATGCACGATCAGATACGCCGACAGGGTGCCGGTGATCGCAAAGAACCGGCCCATGCCGCAGTTGATGTAGTCGTACACCGAGCCGGTGGTGGGCAGCATCGAGGCAGCTTCGGCGAAGGTGGTCGCCTGGGCCAGCATCATCACCACCGCAATCAGCATCGCCAGGGCAAACGCACTGCCGCCGATGCCGAAGCCCATGGTAGCGGTGAGTATCACCGGGCTGGCCATAATCAGGCCAATGGTGCTGGCCAACGCGGTGGGGAAACCTACCGTGCCCCGGTTGAGGTGCGCGGTGAGCCGGTCGTTGATCGACATGGTGGGGTCCTCGAAAGCGGTTTTTTTAGTGTGTCGGCACTCTGCGCCCCACCCGCGTTGATCGTCTTGCCCCTGTCTGCCGCCGGTTTTGTTGCTGCCTGCCACGGCCGGCTGCCTGGCGGCCAGGGTCAATTCCCTGGCACGCAGAGAAAAGACTTAGGCCAATACCGCTCGTCCTAATGCACCCTCACTCTTAACCAAGATGGGGACAATAACAATGGAGCACACACTGAAAAACCGCCGCCTGCGCCATACGGTCGGCCTGGGCATTGCGCTGCTGGTCGGCCAGGCGCAGGCCGTCGAGTTGTACGCGGATGCCGACACCCAGGTCACCGGCAACTTCCTCGCCGTGTACGGCATGTTCAACAGCCCGAAGAACTACGATGGCCGCCGCGGCGGCTCCACCTGGCGCGAGGCGTTCATCAAGTATGGCCTGAGCGTCGAGCAGAGCCTGGGTAGCCTGGGTGGCGTGTATGGCACGGCCAACCTGGTGAGTTCCGGAACCTGGGGCGATGGCGATGCGTCCGGAGTCGCCAACGGCACCGAACGCACCACCAAGTTTGACGAAGCCTTCGCCGGCTGGCGTTCCGGCGACCTGTTCCCAGCGCTGGGCAAGGACGGCGTGGACCTGTCGTTCGGCCGACAGATCATCCTGTTGGGTGACGGTTTTATCATCAATGATGACGGTCCCAACCTGGGCAAGGGCGTGGGCGACGGTGAGTTCAATCGCGGCGGCGCCTACTACATCGCCGCGCGCCATGCCTTCGACAAGACCGCGGTGATTCGCCTGGGCGGCAAGGACGGTATGCATGGCAGCCTGATGTGGATCAAGTCCGACAATCCCGCCCAGGCCATGACTGAAATGGCCGCCGGCACCCTGGAATACAGCGCCGCACCCGGCACCCTGGGGCTCACTTATCTTCACGGGATTGATGTGGATGAGCGCTACGCCACCGAGCTGCAACGCCAGCGCAAGGGCATGAACCTCTACAGCTTGCGCGGCGCCGGCAGCGCAGGTATCGACAACGCGCACTTCGCCTTCGAACTGGCCCGCCAGGACCGCCGCGACAGCCAGGAAAACGCCGGTTATGCCGAAGCCGGCTACACCTTTGCCGACCTGCCCTGGTCACCGGACCTGACCTACCGCTACGCGCGTTATTCAAAAAACTGGGACGGCATGTTCGCAGGCTTCAATCGCGGTTACGGCACCTGGGTGCAGGGCGAAGTGGCGGGCAACTATTCCGGCCCCTACAACAGCAACACGGCAGTGCAACACGTGGCGCTCAAGGTCAAGCCGCTGGAGAACGTCACCCTCGGCGCACTGTTCTTCGACTACAACACCGTCAGCACCCGCGGTCAGTTGAACCTGGATGGCCGCGAACTGGACCTGTACGCCGAATGGGCCGTCAACGAACACCTGATCATCACGCCGCTGCTCGGGCTGTACAAACCCAACAGAGATGCCGACACCGGCGGCAACCAGGTCGGCGGCAACGGCACCAATGTCTACAGTCAATTGGTGGTCGCGGTACCGTTCTGAACCACGTCGGGCGCGCACGGACGTAGCGCCCGGACCTCTGCATACGCACCTTGATGATAGAGCAGCGGCGCACGGCCGAAATCATCGAAAGCCACCACCTTGCCGATCATGATCCAATGGTCGCCGCCGTCCACCTGCTGGTATTTCTCGCAGTGAAAGCGCGCCGAGCAATCGGCGAACACCGGCGAGCCGCCCTCCCCCGGCTCGTATTCGATCAGGGCGAAGCGGTCTTCACGGGGGCGCGCAAAGTTGTTGGACAGGTGCACCTGATCCGCCGCCAACACATTCACTGCGAAGTGACTGGCCTCCTCGAACACCTCATGGCTGTTGGAGCGTTTGTCGATGCTCCACAGCACCAGCGGCGGGTCGAGGGACACCGAGTTGAAACTGTTGGCGGTCACACCCACCTTGCGCCCGGAGGCAGTGGCGGCGGTGACCACAGTCACACCGGTGGCGAAGTTGCCCAGGGCGCGGCGAAAGGCGCGTGGGTCGAAGACGTCAGACATGCAAGACTCCCGAACGTCCTCAACGTGACGTTCTGATTGTTGTAGTGGAAGGGCCCGTCAGACCATGCTCGGGTCTGGCTCCAGGCCCATCAGCTCACGGCCGAGGATCTGCGCGCAGACGTCGTAGTCGGTATAGGCATGGGCGCCGGTCATATGGGAATCGCGGAACAGGCGCTGCATTTCGTTGTGTTCGAACCAGGCATTACCGCCTGCGGCGGCGAACAGGCGGTCGACCGCTTCGATGCACATTTTGGTCGCGTAAGCCTGGTTGGTGCGCCAGAACGCCAGGGTTTCACGCGTCGGGTAACGCTGGGCGGCGCTGTGTTCGGCGTGTTCCTGCCAGGTTTTCTCCAGGAACGCCCGGGCGGCGGCTACCTGATGGGTGGACTCGGCCAAGCGCATCAATGCCGGGGTGGCGGCGCCCACGGCGGCACCGGTGTAGGCACGCACGCGGGTCTTGGTTTTTTCCCGGAACACCTCCAGCATGCGCTCGGCCACACCGAGGCTGACGGTGGAGAAGCCACTGGCGAAATACGGCCGATACGGTGCGTAGAAAATCTGACTGTCCGGGTAGAGACCAAAGCCTGCGGACTTGCCTTCCATCATGTCCTTGGCTTTCTGGATACGGTGTTCGGGCACCCAGGCGTTGTCGATGACCAAGGTTTTGGTACCGCTGCCTTTCATGCCGGCGGCGAACCAGTCATCACGGATCTGATAGTCACTGCGCGGCAGCACGGCGAAGCAATAATCCTGGGTGCCTTCGGCATTCTGGCGACGGCAGCCGACAATCGCCCATTCGCCATGGTCACAGCCGCTGCTCCAGCCCATCTCGCCGCTGAAGTACACACCGCCTTCGCCTTCGGTAACCCGACCGAACGGCGCAATACTGCTGCTGGCCGTGGCGTGCGGGTTGGCCCCCCAGATTTCCTCCTGCAACCGGGCCGAGAACAACGCCAGTTGATGGCTGTGGGTGCACAGCAAACTCATGGCCCAGGCGGTGCTGGCGCAACTGCCCGCGAGCAAGGCGATGCAGTCGGCAAATTCGGGCAGCGACAGTTCCAGGCCGCCGAATGCCTTGGGCTGAAAGGCGCGGTGCAGGCCGATGCTTTTGAGCAATGCAATATTCTCATCCGGCACCTGGCGCAGTTGTTCGGCGCGGGAAGCATTCGCGGCGATGGCAGGCAGGAGGGGCTTGAGGTCTTCGAGGAGCGGGTTTGGCTTTTTCATGGGCGGCCCTGCTTATTATTGGAAGTCTGGCTGGCGTTCCGAATCGCGGAACGGCGCGGGATGCAGGGCCAGTATCGAACGGCTCACGCAGGCGGAAAATGCACATTCGGCAGGCAAACTTGTACTTTTCACAGGCGCGGCAGGCACAGGCATGAAACCTGGCAGGCACAGTCAAGCCGCGACTCGGTGCGTTGGTTACCCTCGGGTTTTCTTTGTGAACTGCCAGGAACCTGCCATGAGCGATATCCCGCTGCTGCCCCAAGTCGAAGCTTTTTTGCGTCGCCGCCATGGGTTGTTTATCGACGGTGTCAGCGTGCGCAGCCACGCCACTGAAAGCCTGAGCGTGACCAACCCCGCCGACGGCCAGGTGATCGCCGAGGTCGCCGACGCTGACCTGGCGGATATCGACGCAGCGGTCGCGTCCGCCAACCGTGGCTTCCAGCAATGGTCCCAGACCGCCCCTGCCACACGTGGCAACGTACTGTTGAAGCTGGCCGATCTGCTGGAACAAAACCGCGAAGAGCTGGCGCAGATCGAAACCTGCCAGTCGGGCAAGATCATCCAGATTTCCCGCGCCTTCGAGGTCGACCAGGCCGCGCATTTCCTGCGCTACTACGCCGGCTGGGCCACCAAGCTCAGCGGCCAGACCCTTACCCCGTCGCTGCCGTCATTCAATGGCGAACGCTACACCGCCTTCACCCTGCGCGAACCGGTGGGCGTGGTGGTGGGCATCGTGCCGTGGAATTTCTCGACCATGATCGCCATCTGGAAACTCGCCTCGGCGCTGGTGACCGGCTGCAGCATTATCATCAAGCCCAGCGAATTCACGCCGCTGACCCTGCTGCGCATCGCCGAACTGGCCATCGACGCCGGGTTGCCGGCGGGCGTGCTCAACGTGCTGACGGGCGGCGGCCATGTCGGCAAGGGGCTGGTGGAACACCCCGGCACACACAAAGTGTCCTTCACCGGTTCCGTGCCCACCGGCATCGCCGTCGGCCGCAGCGCTATGGGTGCCGGGCTGACCCGTGCGACCCTGGAACTGGGCGGCAAGAATGCCGCAGGTTTCTTGCGCGACATGGACGTGGACAAGGCGGTGGAAGGCATCATCGAAGCGGGCTTTTTGCACTCCGGGCAAATTTGCGCGGCGGCCGAACGCTTCTTCGTGCACCGCTCGCAGATCGACGCCGTGCTGGAAAAACTCAAGGCGCGCCTCAGCCGCCTGAACATCGGCTCGCCCCTGGACGAACACACCGAATTCGGCCCGGTGACGCACCAGCAACACCAGCAGAAACTGCTCGGCTACTTCAACCAGGCCCGCGCCGAGAACAATACGATCATCCACGGCGGCCACCTCATCGACCGCCCCGGCTGTTACGTGGAACCCACCGTGATCCTCGCCAACACCCTGCACGACACCCTGCTCAACGAAGAAACCTTCGGCCCCATCGCCACCTTCCTGCCCTACGACAGCGAAGACGAACTGCTGGCGCTGATGAACCACGGGCCCTACGGGTTGAGCGCCAGCCTGTGGACCAACGATTTGGGCAAGGCCCTGCGCATGATCCCGGCCATCAATGCAGGCACTTTGTGGGTAAACATGCACACCTTGCTCGACCCGGCTGTACCGTTTGGGGGCAGCCGGTCTTCGGGGGTTGGGCGGGAGTTTGGCAGTGCGTTTATCGAGGATTACACCGAGCTTAAGTCGGTGATGATTCGGTATTGAATGGGGGTAGCGCACATCTAGTTTGGTGTACACCGAACCCATGTGGGAGGGGGCTTGCTCCCGATGGCGTTGGGTCAGTCACAGATGTGTTGACTGACCCACCGCCATCGGGAGCAAGCCCCCTCCCACATTTGGATCGCATTGCATCAGTGAGATAGCTGTCGTTTTCAGCCCGCACCTTTACCTTCACCACGCTCAAAAAAGCGCCCGCCTAACTGAACGGAACCACCGCCTCTGCCTCCACCTCGATCAACCATTCCGGCAACGACAACCCACTGACCATAATCCACGAAGACGGCGGCGGGTTATGCGCGAAGCGCTGGCGCAGCGCTTCAGCAATCGGTTCCTGCTGCTCCCGGGCAGATTCGACGATATACAACCGCAGCATGATCACATGGGACAGATCGCCCCCCACCTCAGCCAGCACCTTCTCGACATTGTCCAACGCCATGGCCGTTTGCTCGGCTATGCCTGGGCCCACCGTACGTTCTTGAGCATCGACGCCCACCTGCCCGGAAAGCATGATCCTTCGCCCCTGCGGCACTTCCATTGCCTGGCTGAAACCGTATTGCAGGGAATTGAATACCGTCGTGGGATTAATGACCTTTCTTTGCATGACGAGTCCTTGTTGGCAGTAAGAAAACAAGGCTAACCCAAAGCCAGTGCTCAATCGGAAGGATCAACATCTGGCAACATTTCAACAGCAAAACCCACTCTGCTGCCGAACCCCAACCCCACACGCAATGACATTCCCCTGTGGGAGCCGTCGAGCTTCAGCGAGGCCGCGATGGCGGTGGGTCAGGCAGTGAATATGTCGACAGTGCCGCCGCCATCGCAGCCTCGCTAGGGCTCGACAGCTCCCACATTTGATCTTGCTGCGCCTGAAAGCCCCTACCAGGGTTGACCTGCAGGTTGCCCACCGGCTCCAGCAGATGACAGACCGACTGGACCGCTTGCAAGTGTCTGTCTACGCTCTCCATCGAGTGGAGCAAGGAGTCGTTCCAGTCGCTTCACGTCATTCAAGGAGTTTGGCCCATGAAAGGATCACGCACGCCCCTCGCCATTGCGCTCGTCGCACTGGCACTCACCGCCCACGCCGATCAAGGCACCGACACCGTCACCCGCCTCAACCAACTCTACAACGACACCCGCCAGGACTGCGGTGGGCCGTCCAAGCCGGCGTTCCTGTGTTCCGGCGTGTTGTTTCGCGCCACGTGGCCATCCACCGATTACCAGTTCTACAGCGTCAGCCCCAAAAGCCAGGCCAGCGGCGGTGTATCGGCGTCATACCTGCGCAAGGACTCCAAGTACCGCAAGCTCGCCTATGGCCTGAAAAGCGGGTTTATTTTCGACACGATTTTCGGCAACCCCAAGGACCATCAGGATTACGCCGTGCTGTGCTCGTTCCCCATCGACGCAGCCACCGATGACCGCAACCAGCAAGGCTGCACGGACTCGCGGCGCACCCCAGGCGTAGTGGAAAAATACTGCCATGAACAGGGCATCACCACAGCCGAACAGTGGAACGCCAACTACAAGCAGAACCGCGGTGATCACTCGCGCCAATGCTCGTTCGACGTACGCGACGAGCGCAACACTGCCGCCGGCCCGGCGTTCTATCAGAGCATTCGCGCCATGGCCACGATTGCCGACGAATCGTTCACAACCCAGAACGAATTGCGCCTGGCCAAATGGGAAGAAAATCCGCCTAAATCCCCCTCCATCCTGGCCATGTTCTACACCGAAGACGGCGGCCTTGAAGGCGCACGCCTGAACCAGTTGCAGTGGTACAAGTCGGTGGGGCAGTACCTGCCGGTGATCAATATGCAGCTGCCGCAAAGTCGCCAGCAGGACGCCACTTTTGCCTACGACAGCAAGAAGCAGGTGATCCAGCCGATCAGCGAAAAAAACAGCTGCGAACGCTACGTGCAAAGCGCCACCTGGGTTGAGCGGGATGACCCAGGCTTCGGCAGAAAAATCATGACCCTGGAAGTGACGCCCACCGACTGCGGACGCCAGGTGAAAGACGGCCAGACCAACAACTTCTTCAACGAACTGGCCAGCGACCACTACCTGGATGCCGGCTGGAAAGACAACCCGGACAACCGTGACAGCAGCGTCGGCAGCATGCGCCGCCAACTGGTCTGCCACTTCAACATCGCGCGCAACAAGCCGGAGTGGAACCTGGAGCCGTCACGGCCGTATACCTCCAATGAAGACTCGATTGCCAAGGGCTGCAACAACACCTGAGGCTCAGGCGCGCTCTTGCAACCGATCACGCAAAAACCGATGGCTCTTGGAAAACAACCGCCGGTAGGTGAGCAGCACCGCCCCTACCGTGCCCAGGGCCGACGCTGCGGCGATCAGGAACATGATCACGATCTGGTAGCGCACCGCGTCCACCGGGCTTTCCCCCGCCAACACCTGGCCGGTCATCATGCCGGGCAGGCTGACGATACCCACCACGGTCATCTGGTTGAGCGTGGGGATCATCCCGGCACGCACGGCCTGGCGAATGGATTCCTGGGCGGCTTCCCAGCGAGAACCGCCCAGCGCCAAGATCATCTCGATGGTGTTGCGGCCCGAGGTCAATTCCTGGGTCATGCGCTCTATACCCAGGGACACGCCGGTCAGGGTGTTGCCCAGGATCATGCCAAGGATCGGGATCGCATACTGTGGCTCGTACCACGGATGGATACGGATCACCGCAAACAGGCCCACTGCGGTGACCAGCCATGAACTGCCCCACACCGACAGGATGCTGTCGACCCGCTGCCCACGGTAAGTACGCCGACCGCGCCCCGCCGCCGACAGGCCGGCGATCAGGGTCATGGCGCACATCAGCGGCAGCACCACGTACCAGTAGGCGAACTCGAACACCCAGCCGAGCAGGTAACCAATCGCCAACAATTGCACCACGGTGCGCACGGCGGCCCATAGCAACTGGCGTTCCAGGCCCAGACGCAACAGCAGCGACAACGCGCCGTTGATCAGGATCAGCGAGGCGGCGACGGCCATGTCCAGCGCGGTGAGATCGTGGTAGTTCATGGCCGGGCCGCTCCACTCAATACCCCGGCACTCATCTGCAGGTGGATCTCGCTCATGCGCCGCGCCTGCTCCAGGTCGTGGGACACCCAGATATAAGCACGGGCGCTATCAGCGCCGAACCAGGCGTTAATCAAGGCTTCGACGTCGCGCGATGACGTGGGGTCGAGGGCGGCGGTCGGTTCATCGAGCAACAACACTTCGGGGTTAAGTTGCAAGGTGCGAATCAACGACGCCACCTGGGCTTCACCACCCGACAGGTCGGCAGCGTTTTTACCCAGGAAGCCCGGGGTTTTACCGGCATGCTCCAGCAGTGCCGTGACCGCTGCCGGATCAAAGCGGCGCTGGCGCAGGGTCTTGAGGCTGAAAGGGAAACGCAGGTTGTCTTCCACCGTGCCCTCGATCAACGCCGGGCGCTGGGACAGATAGCTGATATGGCTGCGGTAATGGGGAATCTCGGTGTTGGCGATCGGCTGGCCATTCCACAACACCTGCCCCGAGGTCGGCGCGTCCAGCAATGCCAGTGCACGCAGGAACACGCTTTTGCCAGAGCCGGATGAGCCGGTGATCGACACGCGGTCGGCGCGGTTCAGGCTGAAGTCCGTCGGTTGCAGCAAGAGCGTCTGCCGACGCTCATCCCGGCGCGTGAGGGCGCGGGTTTCTATCAAGGCGCTCATGGACGCGGTGTTCCTCTCAAGTCCGGTTGGGCATCATGGTGAGGCATCCGCACTGGCGTTGAAACAGCGCAGTTCAAAATATGGGAGGGGGCTTGCCCCCGATTGCGGTATATCAGCTCCACATGGGCTGACTGACACACAGCCATCGGGGCATAAGTATCTACACAACATTAGGTTCAGCACCACGCCAAAACTGTGCAGATTCCCACGCCGCGACGGCGGTACATCAGCCAATGGCTCAAATCGCGAAAATCATGATCGCCACCCGCCTGACGCCCCGCGATACGATCAACGCTTGGGAAACAACCCAACAGCACATGCCACCACCGTCGGATCGCCCTGGTAGACCGCACGCTGGGTCATCGAAAGCTGGGGCGTTCGACCGTCCACGGCGCGCAGCATCGGCCGCTCAGCGGTCGGGGAACTGTGCGCCGGGTCGACAATTTCCATGCAGCGACGCAGGGAGTTGAAGTCTGGCGACTGTGACAACGACAGGTGCAAGGTCTGGCTCACCGATACCGACACCACCGAACGCTGCGCACATTGGCCGTCATAGATCAGCGTATGGCGGATCAACGGGTTGTCATGGCAGTACTTCAGCAGGTTGACCTGCCGCGAGTGCACCAGCGCGGTATTGATGATCAACAAGTCGAACGCCACGACGCCCGAGCGTGTCAGTGCCTGCAACTCGTCGAACGAACTCAACGGGGCGATGCGGTGATAGCCCAGCTGGTTGAGCATTTTCTCGATCTTGATCCGTTGCAAAAGCTCTGCATCGGCAATCAGAAGGCGTAACGCTTTATTGGACATAGGGTAAACCTGACAGTTGGGCATCAGCGTCGATCATTCAACGCTGAACAAATTAACCGTCAGGTGTGAAACATGACTTTAAGGCGATTCTGAAACGCCAATCCGGGGCACACCGCACTTTTAAGAATCGCCTCAAAGCCCTCGCGCCGCCCGCCCCCTACCATGAGCTGCGTTCCCATACGCTGCCCTGGAATTGTCGTGTTCATGTTTCTACTCAGAATGGTGCTGTTGGCCTGCGGGCTGCTGGTGCTTGCGCCGCCACCTGCCGATGCGGCGCTGAAGATTGAAGGCACGCGCCTGATCTATTTCGGCCAGGACAAGGGCGCCGGTATCAGCGTGGTCAACCAGGCCACACGGGAAGTGGTGGTGCAAACCTGGATCACCGGCGAGGACGATTCAACCGACCGCACCGTGCCCTTTGCCGCCACCGAGCCGTTGGTACAACTGGGCGCCGGGGAGCATTACAAGCTGCGCATCCTGTATGCCGGTGAGGGCTTGCCCAGCGATCGTGAATCGCTGTTCTGGCTCAATATCATGGAAATCCCGCTCAAGCCGGATGACCCCAACAGCGTGCAGTTCGCGATCCGCCAACGGCTCAAGCTGTTCTATCGGCCACCCGCACTCCAGGGCGGCTCGGCCGAGGCGGTGCAGCAGTTGGTATGGAGCAGCGACGGGCGCACGGTGACGGTCAACAACCCCAGCGCCTTCCACCTGTCGCTGGTCAACCTGCGAACCGACAACCTGGCGCTCAGCGATTACCTGCTGCTCAAGCCCTATGAGCGCAAAACCCTGACTGCACCAAGCGCATTGCCCAAGGGCACCACGCTCCATTTCACCGAAATCACCGATATCGGTTTGCAAGCCCGTCATAGCACGGCGCTCAACTGATAAATCACGGGGTATCTGTACCGATGTCACTGACCAAACGCTATTTACCGCTTCTGGTGTGGGCCTGCGCGGTCTTGCCCGCCACCAGCCACGCGCTGGCCTGCCGCGAGGACGGCACTAACTCGATCATTACCCAGGAGGCGCTGGGCACGGCACTGGCAGTCGCGGCCGACGCGCCCAACGGCACCATCATTTGGGAATCCGGCCCGCGCTCGACCAATGTGATCTGCAAGGACGACTACCTCCACGGCCGTGAGGAAGTGTATTTCTACGTCAACCCGGCCAGCGTGAGTATCGGCACCGGGATTCGCGTGGGCATTCGCTATAACAACCAACCGATTACCCAAAGCACCGGCAAGGTCGGTACCGGTTTTTTCTCCGATCGAGGCTGCAATTTGTCCAGCTGCGTGGGCTGGGACAAGGCGCGCTTCACCCTCAATTTCAGCGTGTTCATCGAGAAGTATGACCCCACGCCACCGAGCGGCCAGGCAAGCACCTTGACCTCTTACCGCGTGTTCCAGCTGGACGGCGTGCGCGGGCTCAACTCGCGACCTAACAGCAACTTCAACTATGTGGTCACCGGCATGAACGATATCCGCTTCGTGCCGTGCACCCCCGAACTGACGATCAGCCCCAGCGTGGTCAACTTCCCCACACCTTCGCGCAAGGCCGCGATCGGTGAAGTCGCCAGCAGCGCGAACTTCAGCCTGAACCTGCGCAAGGGCTGCGACACGCCCTATACCGTCAGCGCACGCTTTGCCACCACGCCGGGTGGCGGCAGTGTGAACAATGGCTTGCTGGTGCCGGACAACAACAGTTCAGTCGGCATCTCGCTGTCTCGTGCCGAGAGCCAGCAGCAACTGCCCTTCAACAACTGGTTCACGCTGCAAGAGCTGATGGGCCTGGGCCAGAGCCACGATGAATTTCGCGCCGACCTCAAGTGGCGCACCCTGCCGATTCCGGGTGCGTTCGACGCGGCCGTGGTGGTGGATATGTACTACAAATAGATGATTTTTAAGGATCGTCTTATGCCACGGGCAAAGGCCGAGACGTAAAGTCTGCCGATGCGATTGAAAAGTTATCTGCTCCAGATCAACCCCGTCCTCTCCCGACCCGAAGCAGCCAGAAGGCTGCTTCGTATTTTTGCGACTGTGCTGCTGGTGGGCATCCTCAGCGGGGTCTATACCTTTTTGCTGTCGACCTTCAACAACGACATCTCCCAGCGCCGCGGCTACATGAGCAGCGCCATTGCCGAAGCCCATACCTTTTTCACCAACCGCGAGGCCCTGCTCGAAAGCCTGAGCCTGTCGACAGTGCGCAAACAGTCCAGGGTCTACTCGTCCTCGCCGGAAGAACAACACCTGGCACTGGGCGACACATCGGGCAACCAGTGGAGCATCTGGCTGACCGCACGCATGCGCGACTACCTCAAGGCTAAACAACTCAACCTGCTCTATGTCAACGCCGGCCCCAACCCGCAAGTGATGCGTCTGTACGACGCCACACCGCAGGTATTGCCGATTTCCAAATGCATGCTCAACCGCCTCAAGGCTCTGCAACGCAGCGACCCGGCCACGCTCAACGAACTATGGCTGAGCGACAGGACTGAACAGCACTCGCACCTGTACATCTTCGTCCGCCTGGATGAACGCGACCCCGACTCCGGCTGGCTCGGCCTGGAGATGGATAGCCGCGAAGTCTCCTCGACACTCAGCGACCAGAGCGCCGGCGAGTTCATGATGCTCAACTCCCAGGGCATGCTGGTGTTCACCAACAGCACGGATACGCAGTTGAGCCAACAACACCTGAGGCCCGGAGAGGACAATTTTTTCGGCTTTGTCGGCAGCGGCTGGCTGCCCGACCACCTGGTGATACGCAAGCACCTGAAATCCTCCGAGTGGCAGTTGATGTACTCCATCGACCTGCGTGCGGTGGTCACTGGCCTATGGAAACAGCTGCTCGGTTCATTGTTGTTCTGCCTGTTCAGCCTTACGCTGATCTGGTTGGTGATGCGCCGCGTCGACCAGCGTTTCATTATTCCGTCGATCCATCGTATCCAGGCCTTGATCGAGAGCGAAGCCTTCGGCCGCGATGTGATCCAGACCGCGCCGGTGGCCCTCTGCGTGCTGCGCCGCACCGACGGCCAGGTGGTGCTGGAAAACACCCTGGCCCAGCAGTGGCTGGGCAACGGCCCGGAGCGCGAGGTGCTGCGCGCCGGTTGGATCGAGCAAGCCTTTGCCAACGGCCCTTCCGAACGCAGTGACTATTTTGAAACCATCGACGGCCGCCACCTGTATCTGAGCAGTGCACCGACCCGCTACAAAGGCGAAGACGTACTGTTTTGCGCCTTCAGCGACATCAGTGCGCGCAAGCAGGTCGAGGCGGCGCTGGAAGAAGCGCGGCAATCGGCAGACGCAGCCAATGCCGCGAAAACCTTGTTCCTGGCGACCATGAGCCATGAAATCCGCACACCGCTGTATGGCGTACTCGGCACCCTGGAGTTGCTGGCGCGCACGCAACTGGATGCACAGCAAAAGGACTACTTGCATGCGATCGAAGGCTCATCATCGACCTTGCTGCAACTGATTTGCGATGTGCTGGACGTGTCGAAGATCGAGGCTGGGCAGCTGGCACTGGAACTGAGCGAGTTCTCGCCGCTGGATCTTGTCCATGAAATCATCCAGGGCTACGCCGCAGCGGCCCAAGCCAAAGGCCTGCAGCTGTATGCCTGCTTCGATCCCAAGTTGCCGGAACGGCTGACCGGCGACGTGACGCGCATCCGCCAGATTCTCAACAACCTGCTCAATAACGCGGTGAAATTCACCGACTATGGACGCGTGGTACTGCGGGTCAAAGTGCTGGGCCGCGACGGCGAGCGTTCCAGCCTGCTGTGGCAAGTCTCGGACACCGGCAAAGGTATCGCCCAGGAAGACCAGGCGATGATTTTCGAGCCGTTTTACCAGAGTGAAGGCAACACCAATGTGGTAGCCGGCACCGGCCTGGGCCTGCCGATCTGCCAGCGCCTGACCGAGTTGATGAACGGCAATATCCGCATGGTCAGCGAACTTGGTCTGGGCAGCAGTTTCAGCCTGATCCTGCCGCTGGAAGAAGCGCCTACCCCACCGATGACACCGTTACTGGCCGAGACCATTTACGTGGCCTCACCGATCCCGGAACTGGCGA
The DNA here is from genome assembly GCF_016405635.1 of Pseudomonas sp. MF6755. Taxonomy (NCBI): domain Bacteria; kingdom Pseudomonadati; phylum Pseudomonadota; class Gammaproteobacteria; order Pseudomonadales; family Pseudomonadaceae; genus Pseudomonas; species Pseudomonas sp. MF6755. The sequence continues at coordinate 40,002 of NZ_JAEKDA010000023.1, read as the reverse complement.
ACTCCGTCGCCGGCTGGTTGCGCCGTTGGGGTGCAAGGGCCCAGGCCGGCCTGCCGACGCTGGCGGACACACACCTGCTGCTGCAAGTGCACCCCGGCAGCGTCGACCCGTTGCTGGTGCCCGAGTGGCCGGGCCCGGTGATTCACGTGAGCAGCAACGCCTGCACCGCAGTAGAAACCGACGCCGATGCCTGGCACGTCAACCTCAACCACCTGGGCGCCATTCATCAGGCCGTGAGCCAGGCACAAGGGCTATGGGTGGTCCGCGCCGATGAGCAAACGCGCCAGCGCGAGCTGAATAAACTCAACCTGCACCTGCTGGTGGCCGAGGACAACATCATCAACCAGCTGATTTTGCGTGACCAACTCGAAGAACTCGGCTGCACCGTGGAGCTGGCGGCCGATGGTCAGGAAGCGTTGCAGCTGTACACCGCCGGCAACTTCGATGTGGTGTTGACGGACGTGAACATGCCCCACATCAACGGCTACGAACTGGCGCGTGAACTGCGGCGCCAGGGCTGCCCGTTGCCGATTATCGGGGCCACCGCCAACGCCATGCGCGGCGAGGCCGACCTGTGCCTGGCCGCCGGCATGAACCATTGCCTGGTCAAACCCTTTGCGTTGCGGGCTCTCTTCAACTCCCTGGCGCCTTATGCACGGATCACCCATGAAGCCCCTTAGTATTTTGATTGTCGAGGACCATCCCCTGCAGCATATCTACCTGCAGAACCTGCTCAGCGAGTTGGGGGACTTCCTGCTCGAAACCGCCGAGGATGGCAAAGAAGCGCTGGAGCGCCTGCGCCAGCGGGACTTCGACCTGGTACTGACCGACCTGCTGATGCCCGGCATGGACGGCGTGCAGTTTATCCAGTGCCTGGCCAGCCTGCGCTGCAAGCCGGCGCTGGCGATCATGAGTGCGGCGTCACGGCGCATGCTGATGGCCGCCAGCCTGGTGGCGAAAAACCTCGATGTGGAAGTGATCGGCCTGATCTCCAAACCCGTAAATGCCGAGGCCTTGCGCACTCTGGTCAACCAGCTCAGAAACAGGGTGCGCAAGCCCACCCCCGAATTGCCCGAGCACATGGACATAGACCGTCACACGCTGGTGCAGGCCATGAGCAGCGGCCAGTTCCAAGCCTGGTTCCAGCCGAAAAAATCCCTGGCCAACGGCCGTATCGTCGCCGCCGAAGCCCTGGTGCGCTGGATGCACCCCGAGCAAGGCGTGATGCTGCCCGCCGCGTTCCTGCCGGCGATCAAAGCGTTCGAACTGGAGGAGCGGTTGTTGTGGCTGGTGCTCAAGCAGGCTATCCACGCCCAGGAGCACTGGCGCCAGCGCGGCTATGAAATCCCGGTGTCGATCAACCTGCCGACCCACTTGCTCAACAGCCATGACCTGGCAGACCGCTTGCTGGAGTTCGTGCTGCACCACGACGGTATCCCGGGAATGATCTGCTTTGAGTTGATGGAATGTTCGGTGCCGCAGGACATCAGCAACTTCTACGCCGGCGCCTGCCGGCTGCGGATCAAGGGGTTCGGTTTGTCCCAGGATGATTTCGGCAAGGGCTACAGCTCTTACCTCAACCTGGTGTCGACGCCATTTACCGAACTCAAGATCGACCAGGCGCTGGTACAGGGTAGCCACGACAACGAAGGCATCGCCCAGGCATTGGCGAGCATCATCGCCCTGGGCCGCAAACTGGGCCTGACGGTAGTCGCCGAGGGCGTGGAAACCCCGCAGCAATTGGCGCTGTTGCGCAAAATCGACTGCAATCAGGTGCAGGGTTTCCTGATCTCCCACGCGGTGTCTTCAGAGCAATTTCAGCAGCTACTGAACAATGATGGCCCCGCGACATCTCACTAGCTGGCGGCCGCGGATATAAGGAGTAAGCTCCATCCAGTGCCGATTTATCCTGCGCCTGCGGAAAACCCTGATGAAGCACAATAACGCGATTCTCGAAGCCTTTACCCGCAGCTCATTGCGCCTGAACAAAGGCTTGATGGTGCTGACAGGAATCGCGTTGCTGCTGATGCTGACCAATTACTGGTCTCTGCACCGAGGCGTCGAAATCCGCTACAGCGCCATGCGCTTCCACTTTGCGCGGCTGATGGAAAACCTCTCAGAACAGCAAACCTACCTCAAGAGCCTGACACACCCCGGCATCCAGGCCGAACTGCTGCACGCCACCAATGTGCAGGTCAGCCTCAAAAGCCGCATGGTCGACAACCGCCGCACGCTGTACGAAGGCCAGAAGTATTCGTTTTCAGTGCCATTTAGCGTCAAGTTCGATGAACAGCAGATCAGCGCCGCCGACAGGCCGCCGATTTTTGCCCTGGGTGCGCACTTGACCAGCTACTACAGCGCCTTCTGGTCCTCGTCGCCGTACGAGGCGCCGCAAACCTTTCTGCTCAATCGTCAGACGAACTACTCCATCACTATTCCATCCGTGGGCTACCAGCATCGGGAAAGCCTCGAGAACACCGACAACCCGGTGGCGCGGGTCAACGCTGTGCAGCAAATCCTTGCACAGACGCCGCAGCCGCTGGAGCAGAATCGGGTGTATTGGCAGGCAGGCCCCGAACCGGAACATTTGCTCGCCTACATCGGCCTGCCACTCGACGCCCAGGGCCAGGCAGTAATCGGCACCCTGCTCGACGTGTCGCAGGTCGACGATGTACAGCGCGCGCTGAATCATTCGGCGTTTGATCGCTTCACCCTGATTGGCCCTGACGGCAACCGGTTGATCGGGCCAGCCACCCAAGTGCAGCTCAGCGATGGCGTGCATTTAACGGCCGACGGCTTTGAATTCAAGATCACCGAGGCCGGCGACCAGCCCTGGAGCGCGGTCTATGGCCTGAACTACTCGCACTTCTTTCACTCCGCATTGTGGCCGTTGAGCACCTTGGCGTTGCTGCTGTTCAGCCTGATTACCCTGGGTTGGGCCGGCAGCCGCTGGTATCGACGCCAGGTGATCACCCCGGCGCAACTGGCCCACGAACGCATTGCCGAAAGCGTGGCGTTCAGCCGTGTGATCATCGACACCGCACCCACTGGGTTATGCGTGGTACGGCGCAGCGATGGCAAAGTACTGATCGAAAACCAGCGCGCCCAGCAATGGCCGGGCACCACATGCCTGGTGGAAGCCATGGCTGGTAAGCACGATGGCGCTGAGAGTGGTGAGACGCACCTGGAGATCGAAGGCCGGCACCTGCAGATCGGCTTTGTGTCGACCCGTTATCAGTTTGAGGACGTACGCCTGTATGCATTCAACGATATTACCCGGCACATCGAAGACGCCCAGGCCCTGGAAGAGGCGCGTCATGCCGCCGATGCAGCCAGCGAGGCCAAGACGTTGTTCCTGGCGACCATGAGCCATGAGATCCGTACGCCGCTGTATGGCGTGCTCGGCACCCTCGAATTGCTCGGCCTGACCGACCTGGACCCGCACCAGAAAACCTACCTGCACACCATCCAGCGCTCGTCCGCCACACTGTTCCAACTGATCAGCGATGTGCTGGATGTCTCGAAGATCGAGTCCGGGCAAATGGCGATAGACGCCGTGGATTTCTGCCCACTGGACATGCTCGAAGACACCCTGCACACCTACGCCGCCTTCGCCCAGCGCAAGGGTTTGCAGCTTTACAGCTGCATCGACCCGCAGTTGCCGGACTGCCTGATGGGCGACCCGATGCGCATCCGCCAGATCCTCAATAACCTGGTGAGCAACGCCATCAAGTTCACCGACTTTGGGCGCGTGGTGATTCGTGCCAGGGTGGTGAGCCGCGATGCCAATAATGTCGACCTGGAATGGCAAGTCACCGACTCCGGCGTGGGCATTGCCGAGGCGCAACAGGCCAAGCTCTTTGATCTGTTCTACCAGGCGCCGGACACCGCCAGCGAAGGCGGCGCAGGGCTTGGCCTGCCGATCTGCCGGTGGCTGGCGCAAATGATGGACGGCGAAATCCGCGTGGTCAGCGAGCCCGGTCTGGGCAGCAGCTTTACCCTGAAAATGCGCCTGCCGCTGTGTTGCGGCGCACTGACCAACCTGCCGCTGATTGAACCCAGCCCGACGCCGGTGTATGTGCAGGCACCGGTGCGCGAACTGGCGCAGGCGATGAGTGACTGGCTCAACCGCCTGGGCATCACCGCCGCCCTGGCCGCGACCACCCAGGACAAAGACAGTCACCACGCGGTACTGGTAGACCTGTTACCCAGCGACCCCGCCAAGCCATGGGCCGGCCAACGTGTGCGCTGCCTGCCGGGTGCGCACAGCCCGCCGCTGCACACGGCGCAAGGCTGGGTGGTGGATATGCACGACATACGCACCATCGCCGCCACCGTGTCCCTGGCGCAGCACGGCAAGCACGAGCAACCCACGGCGACCCACCCACAAAGCGCCGGGCGGTTGGGGCTGCGCATCCTGGTGGCCGAGGACAACCCGGTCAACCAGGCGATCATCAAGGAACAGCTGGAGGCACTCGGTTGCTCGGTGAGCCTGGCCGCCAACGGTGAACAGGCGATGCAGTTGTGGCAACCCCAGGTCTTCGACCTGGTGCTGACCGACGTGAATATGCCATTGATGAACGGCTATGAACTGGCCAGAACCTTGCGTGAGCATGACCCACTGTTGCCGATTATCGGCGTGACCGCCAATGCGATGCGCGAGGAAGGCGTACGTTGCCTGGCGGTGGGCATGAACGCCTGGATCGTCAAGCCCTTGAGCCTGCAAACCCTGCGCGACCAGTTGATCAAATTGTGCCAGGTCAAGCCGCCGGCTGAGCCTGCCGCGCAGGTGTTCGACGACAGCGTGCAACTGTCGGACAAGATGCGCCCACTGTTCATCAGCAGCGTGCAGCAGGATGTGCAGCGCATCGACATGGCCCTGGCCCGGCGGGATGCCCGCGGCCTCGGCCAATTGCTGCATTCGATCGCCGGCGCCCTGGGCGCAGTGCAGGCGCTCAGCCTGGCCCAGGCCTGCATCGAACTGGAAAGCGCACTTGACCGCGGCAGCCTCGACACAACGCTTGAGCTCAAGGTGAAGACTGTGATGCAGCGTCTGTCGGCCGTTCTGGAGACTCTCCAGCCCGGGCATTCTTCACTCACTTGAACTGGCACTACGGACGGCCCTTTATGAAAAAATTCAACGTGGTAATCGCGGACGATCACCCGATCGTGTTGCTCGGCGTTCGCGAACTGGTAGAGCGTGACATACGCTTTCAAGTCGTCGGCGAGGCCGTGTGCTCGGCCGGCCTGATCGAGCTGTTGCTACACCAAGGCGCAGACATCGTGATCACCGACTACAACATGCCGGGCGACTCGCCCTACGGCGATGGCCTGAAGCTGGTGGAGTACCTGAAACGGCATTTCCCGCAGGTACAGATCCTGATCCTGACCATGATCTCCAACCACCTGATCCTCACGCGCCTGCAAGAGTTGGGTGTGGTTGGCATCATCCAGAAAAGCCAGTTGCATACCGAGATTCAACTGGCGCTCAAGGCGATCGCCCAACACAGCGACTATCGCAGCCTGGAGCCGCCCAAGACCTCGGTAATCGAGACCCTCACGGCAATTGACGAGCGCTTTACCAGTTTGTCGCCAAAAGAGTTCGAGATCCTGCGCCTGTTTATTTCCGGCATGAGCGTCAGTGACATTGCGCGCCGCCAGAACCGAAGTTCAAAGACCATCAGCGCGCAAAAGGTATCGGCCATGCGCAAACTTGAAGTGAGCAGCGACCAGGACCTTCTTGCCTATTGCCTGGAACGTAACGTTTTCAACTAACGCATAACTTGCAAGCCATTCCTGGACAATGGCTTTGCCCTTTATTTTCAAGCCCTCCATCGTTCCAGCAGCGCAACTAACCCGCCCCGCCCCAGCGCTTATAAGAATCGTCTTATTCGCTCCCGCCGCCTCGTCGCCTACTCTTTGCTCGCAGTTCAACAACAGCATTTTTTCCAACTAACACTTACGGACATCATCATGAAGAAGTTTTCCCTGGCTGTTATCGCCTCGGCCATTATTGCGGCCTCCGGCAGTGCATTCGCCGAAGGCGAAGCAGCAGCGCCAACCCTGGGCGGCAGCGGCAAAATCACCTTCACCGGCGTGATCAACAACGACGCGTGCTCGGTGGACGGCGCCAACTCCGACCGCACCATTTCGGTGGACATGGGCAACGTTTCGATCAAGGACATGGGCACCGCGGAAAACCCAACCGCAGGCCGCGTGACCGCCAAAGACTTCAACCTGAACGTCAACTGCAACCAGGGCACCAAGGTCGCGATGATCTTTGACGCCAACAACGGCGGTTCGGGCCTGGTCACCGGCAAAAAAGTACTGGCCCTGAACCCGGGTTCGGCCACTGCCCAAAACGTTGGTATTGCCCTGCTCGACAGCAAGGGCGGTCTGATCGACCTGAGCTCGCCAAGCACCGCGCGCATTGAAAGCACCATGCACGGTGCCGGTACCGAGGGCGGCGACGCTACCCTGAGCTTCGCGGCCGCCTACGTCACTACCGCAGCGGCGGGTTCGTCCACCGCCGGTCGCGGTGATGCGACCCTGCCGTTCATCCTGCAATACGAATAATTCGGCGCCCCCAGGCACCGAACGTGCGAGGCCCTGCGGCCTCGCCATTGTCTTCTGATTACACCGGATAACCCTCATGCCGCCTCGTTCTATCGCCGTGAGCCTCGCGCTGCTGGGCCTGCTCATGGCTACCCAGGCCGCCGCCAGCATTTCATTGAATGCCACCCGTATCGTGTTTGATGGCGACCACAAGGAAGCCAACATTACCGTGCGCAACGGTAACCAGGATGTATTGATTCAATCCTGGGTCGACATGAACGACGCCAGCGCCAGCCGCGCGCCGTTTGCCGTCACCCCTCCACTGGCGCGGGTATTCGCCAAGGAACAACAACTGCTGCGCATTCTGTACGAAGGCACCGGCATGCCCACGGACCGCGAGTCAGTGGTGTGGCTCAATGTGCAGGAAATCCCCAAGGCAAGCGAAGCCGAGAACACCTTGCAGTTGGCTATCCGCCAACGCATCAAGATCTTTTACCGCCCTGCTGGCCTTACCGGCAGTGCGCTGCAAGCCCCTGCGCAGCTTGAATGGACACTGGCCAAACACGGTAGCCAGACCCTGTTGCAGGTGAAAAACCCGACGCTGTACCACGTGTCCATGGCCGACATCAAAGTGCAGGCGGTACTGGCCAGCGACTCCACCATGATCGCGCCCGGCGAGCAAAAACAGTTTGCGCTCAGTGCTCCTGTTGCCAGCGGGCCGGTGCAGTTGTCGTTTTCCAGCATCAATGACTACGGCGCGCAGAATCACTACAGCGCGCCGCTGTCCAGCGGCGCTGCACTACCGGCGCATGCGACTGAATCGCGCCTCAACCCCTAAGCACTTTCGCTAACCCACAGGCTCACTTCGCGTGCGTGTTTGCGTGCCCGGCTGTCCGTCAATCAGGATGTCATAGGTCTTCGCATGTCTTTTCTTTCCAGCAACAGGCCCGCACGTGGCGCACTGAAGTTGAAGACGCTGTCGCTGGCGATTGCCGCGAGCCTGCCCGGCCTGGCCATGGCTGATGACGCTGCGCAAACCTTCAACACCACCTTCCTGCAAGGCTCGCAGTCAACGGTAGACTTGCAGCAATTGCTCTCGGCCAACAGCGTGCTGCCGGGCAATTACCGCGTCGACCTGTACAGCAACGAAGTGCTGGTGGGCCGGCGCGATATCGACTTCAAGCGCAACCTGAAAAACGGCCGTGTCGAAGCCTGCCTGACCCTCGACCTGCTCAAGCAATTGGGTATCGACCTGCACCGTTTGCAGGCCGAGGGCAAACTCGACCCACAGCAACCGCAGGACTGCTACGCCCTTGCCGATATGATCGAAGACGCCAGCGTGCGCTACGACAGCAGCCGCCTGCGCCTGCTCGCGAGTATCCCGCAGGTGGCCATGCAGCGTGGCTTGCGCGGGTATGTCGACCCACAGTTGTGGGACGACGGTGTATCCGCTGCATTCATCAACTATCAGCTCAACAGCAGCCGCACCGCCGGCGGCTACAAGACCCGCATTGCCAATAACCTGGGCCTGCGCAATGGCATCAACCTGGGTGCCTGGCGCCTGCGCAACGAGTCGAACCTGAGCGGCGGCACCGATCGCTCGAACACTTTCACCAGCAACCGCACCTACCTGCAGCATGACGTCACCGCGATCAAGGGCCAGTTCAGCGCCGGTGAGATTTTCTCCGACACCGACCTGTTCGACAGCGTGCGCTATCGCGGGGTCAAGCTGGCGTCTGATGATGGCATGCGCGCCGACAGCGAGCGCGGCTACGCGCCGGTGATCCGCGGCGTGGCGCAGACCAACGCGACGGTGGAAATCCGCCAGAACGACTATATCCTCTACACCGCCAACGTCGCGCCGGGGCCGTTCGAGATCAACGACATCTACCCCAGCGGCTCCAACGGTGACCTGCAAATAACCGTGATCGAAGCCGACGGCACGCGGCGGGTGACGATGCAGGCATTCTCCAGCCTGCCGATCATGGTGCGCGAAGGCCAAGTGAAATACAGCCTCTCGGCGGGCACGTTCAACAGCAATGCCGATGGCCTGGCAACTCCGCGCTTTCTCAGCGGTACGCTGGCCTATGGCTTGACCAGCAATCTCAGTGGGATTGTCGGCCTGCAAGCCAGTGAGGACTACAGCGCGCTGTCGATCGGCGCTGGCCGGAACACGGCGTTCGGTGCGTTCTCGCTGGATACCACTCATTCGTCCAGCAAGGCCCAGGGGCGAACCTCCCAGGGCAGCAGCGTGCGCGCCTTGTACGCCAAGACCTTCGCCGGCACCGATACCAACTTCACCCTCGCCGCCTACCGCTACTCCACCGAGGGCTATCGCACCCTCACCGACCATGTGGAAGACAACAGCGAGGACGTGCGCGTGCGCACCGGACACTCCAAAACCCGCACCGACCTGACCATCAACCAGAGCATCGGGCGCAACAGCGAATTCGGCAGCCTGTATGTGAACGCCAGCGACCAACGCTACTGGAATCGCGGCGGTTCCCAGAGCTTTTCCGCCGGCTACACCGGCAACTGGGGCGACCTGAGCTACAACTTGGGCGTGACGCGCACCAAACAGATCGTCACCTGGGGTGAGCCGAGCAGCGACACGCAGTTGAACCTGTCGGTGTCTTTCCCGTTGGGCAGCCAGGCTCGTGCGCCACGGGCGTTTGTCACCACCAGCCACCAACGTGGCGACACCACCACCCAAGCGGGCATCAATGGCTACGTGGCCGACACCAGCGACACCTTCTATTCGGTGCAGGCTGGCCACAGCGACACCAGCGGCGACTCAGGCTCGGTGAACATCAACAGCCGCACCGCCGTGGCCGATGTCAGCCTCGGCTACAGCCAGGGCCAGGGCTACAACTCACAGAACTTCAACCTCGCCGGCTCCGTGGTGGCTCACGCCGGTGGCGTCAACCTGGGGCAGACGGTCAGCGAAACCTTCGCCCTGGCTGAAGTGCCAGGCGTCGCCGGGGCCAAAATCAGCAGCTACAGTGGCGTGGAAACCGGCTACAACGGCTATGCGGTGGTGCCCACTGCGCAACCCTACCGGGTCAACTGGATCAGCCTGGACACTCGCGATCTGGGTGGCGACGTGGAAATCACCAACGCGACCCAACAACTGGTGCCGCGCCGTGGTGCCATCGTGGTGGCGCACTACAGCGGTACCACCGGGCGGCGTGTGTTGTTTGAACTGTTTGATGCCCAGCACAAGCCGCTGTCGTTTGGCGCCTCACTGGAAGACGCCAATGGCAAGCAGTTGGCAATTGCCGATCCAAATGGCAATGCCCTGGCGCTGGTGGAAGAGGATCAGGGCACGTTGGTTATCAAGTGGGGTGAGCAGCGTTGCAGCGCGAGCTATGCGTTGCCACCGCAGAACAAGGCGCTGAACTATGAGCGCCAGGCACTGGTGTGTACGCCTTGATTGTATGGGCGATTAAGCTACTGTGCTGACCACGCGCCCACCCTCTGCGAGACTTGCCCCATGCGTAACCTGTTCTTCGCCAGTGCCTGCCTGCTGACCATCGCACTGGCCGGCTGTCAGCAAACACCACCGGCCAACGACCAACTCGATGCCGTGCTCTGGACCCAGACCTCCATCGAGCACGAACTGATCTACCGCCAGCTTTTCGCCAACGCCACCCGCCAACTCGATGTGGCCCTGGCCGACCCGAGCTGGGACGCTCTGCCCTTCGCCCCGCGCAACCTGGCCGACCTGCCCCCGGCGGTGGTGGTGGACATCGACGAGACCCTGCTGGATAACGTGCCCCTCAACGCCCGCGACATTATCAATAACCAGGTCTATTCCTATGACCGCTGGAACACCTGGGTCGAGCAGGCCAAGGCCCAGGCCCTGCCCGGCGCGGTAGCCTTCCTGCAGGCCGCCGAGCAAAAAGGCATCACGGTGTATTACCTCACCAACCGCGAACACAGCCAGGTCGCGGCCACCGTCGCCAACCTGCGCCTGCGCGGTTTCCCGGTGGCGAGCAGCGAACAAGTGCTCGCCGCCAGCACGCCCATCGGCCACTGCGAAAGCGCCGGGTACGGCAAGAACTGCCGCCGCCAGTGGGTCGCCAGCCACGCCCGTGTGCTGCTGATGGCCGGTGACTCCCTGGGGGATTTCGTGCAGGCCGAACACAACACCCTCGCCGCCCAGCGCAAGGCGATGGAGCCCTATGTGAACTGGCTGGGGCAGCGCTGGTTTTTGCTGCCGAACCCGAGTTACGGCAACTGGTACAGCGCGCCGTATGGCGATGATGAAACGTTGCCGTTTGCGCAGAAGCGCAGGCTTAAGCAGCGGGCGTTGGTGTTGCAGGAATAGGGGGTCGGGGTAAACCTGTGGCGGACTGACACCGGGGGGGGTTGACCGAGTACATATCCGTTATTTGGGTAACGCTGCTATTGGTTCCGCTCTTACAGCGGCTCACTTTTGGAAGGAGCAAGTCCAGTAGATACGCTGGCGGCGCTTCTGCTTTTCTGTGGGAGCGGGCTTGCCCGCGAAGAACCTGAGGGCGCCGCGTTCTTTCTGATTTCCCGCGTCATCGTTAACGACCTTCGCGAGCAAGCCCGCTCCCACAGGGGGGCACGCACGCAGCATCGATCAGGTCGGCTATAAGGCCGCCTCGCTGTGTTTTTGATTTTGAGATGTAAGGCCGCCATCGGGGGCAAGCCCTAATGCCAGTCAGTTAAGCGCAGATCCCCTGTGGGAGCGGGCTTGCTCGCGAAAGCGGTGGGTCAGTCAACATCAACGTTTGCTGGGCCGACGCCTTCGCGAGCAAGCCCGCTCCCACATTTGATCTTCGCTGCTTTGAGCATTTCGTTCGCTTAACTGACTGGCATTAGGGCAAGCCCCCTCCCACATGGGTACTCGGTACCGCCAACCTAAAACGCTTCAGCCCTCACGCTTGCCCATCAACGGATCACTGATGCTATGCGCCCCGGTCTCAATCCGCCCCGCCACCCTGCGCACCCAGCCGTTGCCATCGCGCAGGGTGAAGTCGTACCAACCCCCGCTGGGCTGACGCGAGAACGTGCGTTGCTGGCTGCTGCCGCCGGCGATTTCCACCTGCCAAGGCCCTTGGTGGGTGTAAGGGCAGCGCCCAATCGTCACCGAAACCGGATGCTTGCTGGGGTTGATCAGGGTCAGTTGCAAGTTGTCATCCTGGTAGGCCAGCGACAACTCGGGTTCGCGGCGACGTTGCAGCTCTCCTTTGAAGGCGCGATGGAAGCCGTTCGGCCCCAACAGCCAAAGGTCATAAGACTGGGAGAGCGGCCAGGTGTCGCTGAGATTTTTGCCGGCTTCCACGGTGTAGCGTCGCGGTATGTCTGCCAGGTGCTGACGGTCGTAGACATGGAACACCGCGCCCTGCTCGCCGTGGTTGAAGAAGTTCAGGGTCAGTGTGCCGCTGCGCCGGTCCGCCGTACCGACCACGTTGAGTTGGTAAGGCAACGCGCGGGATGGTCGTGCCATTCGCGCCTGGTGGGGGGCCTGTTGCCGGCCAACCGGCGGCAGCGCGACCTGGGCCAGTTGTTCCTGGCGCTGGCGCAGTTGGTCGGCGGCCTGGCGGCTGGTCTCGTGCAGCGGCGGCAAGGTTTCGTGGTTGGGGTTGACGAAGTTGAACGCCGACGTGAGGTCGCCACACACCGCCCGGCGCCAGGCGCTGATATTGGGTTCGCGCACCTGGAAACGCTTCTCCAGAAATTGCAGCACCGAGGTGTGATCAAAGGCCTGGGAATTGACCCAACCGCCACGGCTCCATGGCGACAGCACCAGCATCGGCACACGTGGGCCAGGCCCATACACGCCGCCATCAGGCCGGGGTTGCTGCGTGGAACCGGGGGGTGCCGGGTGGGTGAAGAGTTCGCTGTCGAACTTCACCGTGGATTTGCCAGCGAAACTGCCATCCAAGCGTTTCGACGGCGCCGAGGGTGAAGGCACATGGTCGAAGAACCCGTCGTTCTCATCGTAATTGACCAGTAGCACGGTCTTGCTCCAGACCTGCGGGTTTTCGGTCAGGGCCTTGAGAATCTCCTGGGTAAACCAACCGCCCTGCACCGGGCTGGACGGCCCGGGGTGCTCTGAATAGTTGGCCGGGGCAACCAGCCAGCTCACCTGGGGCAGGCGACCTTGGCTGATGTCCTGGCGAAAGCCCTGGATGATCGTTTCGAGGTCGCCACCGCTGACGGCCGGCAGCGTGTTGCCATTGCCCTTGTACAACGGCACGCGGGCGTTGAGTTGCTCGCTGTACGGCACAAAGTTCTTGAAGTCCTGTGGCGGCTGCGCAGGGTTGCCGGCGGCCACACTGGCGGCACGGAACTGGCGAAACCCGGCCAGGGGGTTGTCGCCGAAATTGTCCGGCAAATACTGATAGACCTTCCAACTGACGCCCGCCTCTTCCAGGCGCTCAGGGTAGGTTTTCCAGGTATAGCCCACGCCCACCGGGCCAGGCCCGTCCCACTCATTGACTACGGCGGCGACATTGGCGCCGGTCGGGCCGTTGGTGCCGGTCCAATGGAACAGCCGGTTGGGGTTGGTGCCCGCGTGCACCGAACAGTGGTAGGCATCACACAAGGTGAACGTGTTGGCCAGGGCGAACTGGAATGGCAACTCCTGCTCACGGTAGTAGCCCATCGACGTAGGCGTCTTGTAGGTCGGCCAGGCGTGCATGCGGCCGCTGTCCCAGGCGGCATGCTCGTCCACCCAGGAATGCGGCGTGCCATCGACGCGTTGCGCATTGCCGCGGGAACTGTCCAGGTGATACGGCAACACTCGGCGCTCCTTGCCCTGTTGCTCCCACACCTTGCGTTTGCCCGGCAGCGGAATGGTGAAGCGGTCGCTGAAGCCACGTACACCCGGCAAGGTGCCGAAGTAGTGGTCGAACGCACGGTTTTCCTGCATCAGGATGACCACGTGCTCCACATCCATGATCGTACCGGTGCGGTTGTTGGCGGGGATCGCCAGGGCCTTGCGGATCGAGTCGGGTAGCAGGGCGTAGGCAGAGCCGATGGCGGCGGCTTGTAGCAGGGTTCTACGGGTGAGAGTCGGCATAACACTAGTCAATCCCTTGGAGTGTTTGAGACGAAAAACTCAGAACACGGTAGGGGCTTAAAGCGACAGGAAAGTGACACTCACTTCCTGGAGCTGGGCCAGCATGCCCTGATCCTATCTGGGACAGCTGGCTGGCGAGTCATTGATCAGCGCCTGCACTCACACCGCTCTGGCAGCGATGGCCTCAACCTCCACCAACGCCCCCGGCAGTGGCAAAGCCACCACCTGCAGCGCTGTTCGCGCTGGTTTGTGCGGCTGCTCGGGCGTGCCGAAAAACTGGGTATAACCGCGCTGCAACCCGGCAAAATCCAACTTACCGTCGGTGTCTTCCGCCCCCACCAAAAAAATCCGCAACTGCACGATATCGCCCAAGTCCAGGTCGTGCTGGCGCAGGATCTGGCGCAGCTTGTTGAACACCGAAACGCTCTGTACTTCGGTGTCGCCATACACCCCGGGCACACTCGGGTCGGCGAGGTCCGGCAGTGTGCCGCTGACGAACACCAGGCTGGCGGAGGCCGGCACGGTGACGGTTTGCGAGATGGGGAAATCGCCGACGCTGGTGCGTTGGATGCTGTCGCTCATGGTGTTGCTCCTCAAGAAGCGGCCACGGCCGCGATCTGTCGTTGTTGGGTGACGCGGTCGGCCAGTTGCGCGACCACATGGCGCGCTGAGTTGGCGGCTGATTCCTGCCAGATCCCCACGCCGCTTTGCACCAGGCCGTCGCCGGCGAAGTACACGCGGCCATGGGGCCGTTCGAGCAAGGCGCTGGCCTCGGCCGGGAAGTGTTCGCGTTGCAGCCACGGGCCTTCGCTGTAGGGGACCTGTTCCCACGCCACCGCCAGCGGGTTGCGCAGGTGCCTGGAATAACCCGGGTGCAACAGCTCCACGGCTTGCTGGGACGTGGCGTACTGCTTCTCGAGCGGTTGCGCGCCAAACACGTCGGCGCCCTCCCCGGTCACGTAACCGGCCACCAGCACGCCTTCGCGGGTGTTGAGGTCGTTGCTCGGGTACCAGAGCAGGCGCGCCGGGTGTTCGATCCACGACAGGCCGCCGTAGGTGCGGTAATCGGTTTCCCAGAAACGCGGGGATTGCCACGCCACCTTGGTCGCCTGGTCGCTGCGGGTGCTGAGCAAGGCGGCCTTGACCGGATCGCTGAAGTCGGTGTCGAGCCTGGCCAGCAAGGGCAGCGGCAAGGTCGAGATCAGGTAATCGGCGCGCACCACCTGTTCGCGGCCACTGTGCTGGTCGTGATAGGTGACTGCCACGCCGTCCTCCAACTGACGGATCTGGCGCACCTGGGCGCCCAATTGCACCTGCTCATGCACGCGCCGGTAGAAGGCCTCGGTGATGCGGTCCATGCCGCCCACCGGCTGGAACATGGTGGCCGAGAACTCCGGAAACTCTGTATGCAGCAATGCGCCCCAGAGTTCCGGGTGCAGCAACCGCTCTAACCTCAGCGGGTTGCGGCGGGCGGGCAAGGCGCCAGGGTGGGCGGCGGATTCGAGGTGCCCCGAACGCAGGGTGCCTTCAAAGGCCAGCTCCTGAGACAGGTCGCCATACACCTGCAAGAAGCCCAGCAAGCGTGTGCGCTCTTCGCCACTCAGTACATCGTCGAGGGCGTCACGCTGCACCGCCTTGGCCAACAGCCCGGACAGATGCCCACGGGTGTCGTTGAGCGCCTGGCCGACGCTGAACGCCGGCTGGTCCAGGTCCGGCCGCACCTGGGCGCCATGGCTGCTGTTGACCAGCACTTCCAGGGGTACGCCCAGCTCACTGCAATAATCGAGGATCGTGCGGTGCTGGCTGGGAATGCGCGCCGGGCCGGCGTTGAAATACTGGCCCGGATCAAACCCCACCGTCTGAGAGCGACCATCCTTGTAGTCCACGCGGTCGCCGTTGCGCAGGGTCCAGGTGCGGCCACCCACGCGGTCACGCGCTTCGAGCACCTGCACATTGAAGCCGGCGCGACTCAGCTCCAGGGCAGTGACCAGCCCGGCAATCCCTGCGCCCAGCACCAGCACGCTAGTGCCCTGCCCCAGGCCGTCCTTGAGTTTCAACGGTTGCGGCCGACGATGTGACGATGGGCCCAAACCCAAGACCGCCAATGCGTCCTTGACCGCCTTTTCACCGCCGACCGCGGCAATGCTCGACAGCGCTTCACGTCGTGTCAGTCCCATGTCCAATCCTCCTTAATCCGGCAGCCCTGGCGGGTTGATCAGCGACTGGTCGACCCGTTCCACATCCAGGCCCCAGCGCTGCAAGACCTGCTCGTATTGCCCGCCGGCAATCGCGCCCTCCAGGGCGGTGTGGATCGGCTTGACCAGGCCGTTGTCCTTGCGTGTGGTCACCGCGATATCTGCCTGCAACGGCCACCCACCGTTGACGGTGCCGACGCGCTTGATGCCACCGGTGATCGCCGCCGAATAGGCGTACACCGAGTTAGGCCCGAACAGCGCGTCGCTGCGCCCGGACTGCACCGCCAGTTGCGCGGCGGCCTGGTCATCGAAGTACTGCAACAGTGCAGGCTTGAGGCCGGCTTTTTCATTGGCCTCGTTCCAGGCCAGCAGGACCTTTTCCTGGTTGGTGCCCGAGCCGACAATGATCTTCAGCCCGGCGATGTCCGCCGCCTGCTTGATCGCGTTGATCTTGCTGGTGCTCTTCACGTAAAAGCCGAGCACATCCTGGCGGTAGGTGGCGAAGTCAAAACGCTTCTTGCGCGCCTCGGTCACGGTAACGTTGCTGATCACCGCATCGTATTTGCCCGAGCTGACGCCCAGGGGCCAGTCTTCCCAACTGGTTTGCACCACGTTGAGTTGCAAGCCGAGGCTGTCGGCCACCAGTTGCGCGGTGTCGGCTTCGCTGCCGATGGTGGTTTTGTCGTCACTGGCCAGCAGTGCCAAAGGCGGGCCGGCCACGCCAGACACGGCCACGGTGAACTTGCCCGGCTGGGCGAACTTGAACCCCGGTGGGATCTGCGCGATGGCCGCTTCATTACGCGGCACATGGATGCGCGGGCGGTCGGGGCTGAGGTCGACCTGTTGCACGGCGAAGGCGTGTTGCGCAGTGCCGATGGCAAGCGCCAGCAAGGCCACGCGGGCGGTATGGATGAACATGGGCAGTCACTCCTTGAACTAAAGCACCTTGCCGAGAAAGGCTACGGTGCGGGGATGTCGGGGTTGGCGGAAAATCTGTTCAGGCGGGCCCTCTTCGATCAGTTGGCCGTCGCAGAGAAACACCACGTGGTCGGCCACCTCGCGGGCAAAGCCGATCTCGTGGGTGACGATCACCAGGGTCACGCCCAGTTGGGTCAGGCCCTTGATCACGTCCAGCACCTCGCCCACCAGCTCCGGGTCGAGGGCCGAGGTGGGCTCGTCGAACAGCAGCACCTTGGGGTCCAGCGCCAGGGCCCGGGCGATGGCGACGCGTTGTTGCTGGCCGCCGGAGAGCTGGCGCGGGTAGGCGTCGGCCTTGTCCGCCAGGCCAACCTTGGCCAGCAACTCGGCGGCCTTGAAGTGGGCTTGGGCTTTGCTCCAGCGCTTGTGGGCCAGCGGCGCTTCGGCGATGTTTTCCCAGGCCGTGAGGTGCGGGAACAGGTTGAAGTTCTGGAACACAAAGCCCACGTCGATGCGGCGCTTGAGGATCTCGCGCTCCTTGAGCTCAAACAGCAGGTCACCTTTGCGCCGATAGCCGACGTATTCGCCGTCGATGGTGATATGCCCGCTGTCGATCTTCTCCAGGTGGTTGATGGTGCGCAGCAAGGTGGACTTGCCCGAGCCGGACGGCCCGAGGATCACCGTGACCTTGCCGGGGTCGATGGTCAGGTCGATGTTATCGAGCACCTGCTGGTTGCCAAAGCGCTTGCCCACGCCCTGGATCTGGATGCGCCCGGCGCGTGCTTCAGCCATGGGCCTTCTCCTTGAACCAGTGGCGCAAGCGCTGCAACGGCGTGGGCGGCAACACCCGGGCGGTGCCGCGAGCGAAGTGGCGTTCGACGTAGTACTGGGCGCTGGTGAGCACGGTGGTGATGATCAGGTACCAGACAGTGGCAACGATCAGCAGCGGGATCACCGCCTGGGTGCGGTTGTAGATGACCTGCACGGTATAAAACAGCTCGGGCAAGGCCAGCACATAGACAATGGACGTGCCTTTGACCAGACCTATGATCTCGTTGAACCCCGAGGGCAAAATCGAACGCAGTGCCTGGGGCAGGATGATGCGAAAGATGCGTCGCGACGCCGGTAATCCCAGGGCCGCTGCCGCTTCATGTTGGCCGGCATCCACACCGATCAGGCCACCACGAATGATCTCTGCCGCGTAGGCCGCCTGCATCAGGCTCAAGCCCAGGACTGCCACGGTGAACTGGCTGAGCACGTCTACCGTGGACCACTCGGCGAACACCAGCTCGGTGAACGGCACGCCGAGCACGATATGGTCGTACAGATAGGCAAAGTTGTAGAGAATGATCAACACCAGCAGCGCCGGCATCGAGCGGAAAAACCAGATATAGCCCCAGGCCAATGCCGCCAGCAACGGCGAACCCGACAGCCGCGCCAGGGCCAGCGCCGTGCCCAGGAGGATGCTGAACACCGTGCTCAGCAACGTCAGCAACAGCGTCTGCCCCAGGCCACGTAGCACCGAGGGCGAGAAGAACCACTGGCCGAACACGCCCCATTCCCAGCGCGGGTTGGTGGCCAGGGAATGCGCGATGGCGAGCAGCACCAGCGCGGCGAAGATCGACCCGGCCCAGCGCCAGGGATGCCGGGCCGGCACGACCTGGAGTGCCTTGATCGGCGTGGAGACGCGGCGCTGGCGAACCGGTTGGGCGGCGACCTCATCGAGCAGGTCGTAGGGTTTGGCGACAGTGGGCATGTGCTATTCCTCGCAGGCC
Source organism: Pseudomonas sp. MF6755 (assembly GCF_016405635.1). NCBI lineage: Bacteria > Pseudomonadati > Pseudomonadota > Gammaproteobacteria > Pseudomonadales > Pseudomonadaceae > Pseudomonas > Pseudomonas sp. MF6755. The sequence continues at coordinate 21,502 of NZ_JAEKDA010000023.1, read as the reverse complement.
TTAGAAGGCGTAAGTCAGCCGGGTGTAGTAGTACCCGCCGGTAAAACCGTAGGGCGAATAAGTGCCGTAGCTGGCGACCATGGTGCTGCTCGGCACCCCTTGTTTCTTGGGGTACTGGTCGAACAGGTTCTTGGCGCCGATGGCGATGTTCAGGTCTTTGGTGAGGTTGTAGCCAAGGTCGAGGTCGGTGATCCAACGGGCGTTGTAGACCCGGTCCAGGTCACGATTGGCCGATGAATTCACTTCTTTGTAGGAACCGTAGCGGGTCAGGGCCAGGTTGAGGTTGAAGCGCTCGATGCTCCAGTCGCCGCCGAGGATCAGCTTGGTATTGGGTTGCACGCCGGTGATCAGGTTGCGGGCCTGGCGGTCCATCAGGTCATAGGAGGTGCCTAGGATATTTGTGGACTGCTTGTAGTTGAGGATCTTGGTCTGGTTCCAGTTGAACGCAGCGGTCCATTTCAGGGCGCCGAACTGGCCCAGGTCCTGGTTGTAGCTGCTGACCAGGTCCAGGCCCTTGGTGCGGGTGTCGGCGCCGTTGATAAAGTACTGGCCGCCGGAGGTGGAGTTGATGCCGTTGTCTTGCAACACCTGGGTGACTTGCGGGCCGAGCAAGGTGCCGGTCAGGGTGATGCGGTCACGCAGGTTGATCACGTAGGCATCGGCAGTGAAGCTGAGGCGGTCGGTGGGCGTCAGGGTGAAACCGAGGCTGAAGTTGGTGGAGCGCTCGGGTTTCAATTCTTCGGCACCCAACGCCTTGGCCGCCGCCGAGCCCACCGGCAGCACGCCGTAGTTGATCGACTGGTACACGCCGTCCACCACGCCATAGGTGGTGGAGCGTGCACTGAACAAACTGTTGGCCAGGGACGGCGCACGAAAGCCATTGCTCACCGTGGCACGCACCGCGAATTGGGGCGTGAAGTCGTAGCGCGTGGTCAGCTTGCCGCTGCGGGTGGCGCCCACGCCTTGGTTGTAATGCTCATAGCGCAGGGCGGTGCCGACATACCAGTCCGGCAAGGGATTGAAGCCCACATCCACATAACCGGCCAGGCTGTTGCGCGAGGCGCTGCTTTCTTCTTCCGGGGAAATGCCGTTGGTGACCTGGGCCCCGGACGACGCACAGTTACCCGGCGCCACGCAGTAACCGCCGTTGGCATAGGAGCCGTAATCACCGGCCTGCACCTCGTAGGTGTCGCGCCAATGCTCAAAGCCATAGGACAGATCCAAGGGTTTTTGCAGGCCGATATCGAAGCCACGCTTGAAGTCCAGGTTGGTGGTCAGCTCCGTTGAAATCCACGTACCGGAGGTGAAGCTGTTCGGCGTGGCCTCACCCAGGGACGGGTTCTGGTTGTGGGTGGTGCCCTGCTCCGCTTCGTTGCGCCCGTAGGTGGTGGACAGGTCCCAGTCCCACTCGCCCACGGTGCCCTTGCCACCGAACGCTGCCTGGAAATCGTCCTCGTCGATGTACCAGGCCGGGGTGTACCCGGCCGGGTAGCCGTTAGGCCCGGTGGTGATGGTGTTAGTGATGGTGGGCAGGCGGAAGTTCTGCCCTTGCTCGGCCTTGCGTCGTGAATACGTCGTGAAGGAGTACAGGCTGAAACTGTCGTCAATCGGCAGCTCGGCGTTGTAGCCCAGGGTCAACAGGTTGGTCTTGGGCGTGCCGTAGCCGCCGTAGGTGGACTTGCCCGCCAGGCTATAGGCCTGTTCATAGCTGTAGCCGTTGGCGCTGGCCTTGTTGTCGTCGTTCTGGCTGCGCGCATCCAGGGCCAGTTGCACGATGCCGCCGTTACCGATCTCGAAGCCCTTGTTGAGACTTTGTTGTACGGTCTGCTTCTTGCCGTCATAGCCAAGGCCGGCATTAGTCACCGAAGTGCCGCTGGTGTCGGCCTTGAGGATCACGTTGATCACCCCAGCGATGGCGTCGGACCCGTACTGGGCAGCGGCGCCATCGCGCAGGACTTCGACATGGTCGATGGCGCTGATGGGGATCAGGTCCAGGTCGGCCGGCGCCGCGCCGGTGTTGATACCGTTGATATTCAGGGTGGCGCTGGTATGGCGGCGCTTGCCGTTGACCAGCACCAGCACTTCGGCGGCGCTCAAGCCGCGCAGGTTCGGCGCCCGGGCGATGCCACTGGCGTCCCAGCCGGTTTTTTCCGGCAGGGTCAGCGACGGAATCACCGCGCTCAACGCCTCCATCAACCCGGGCTTGCCGGTGCTTTGCAATTGCTTGGCGCTGACCACATCAATCGGCACCGGGCTGCTGGTGACCGTGCGCTGCTCGGCGCCACGGTTGCCGGTGACCACGACGGTGGACAAGGTGCTGTCGTCTTGGGCCTGTACCGCTGCGGCGAGCAGGGACAGTGTCAGGGCGGCGGTGGGTTGCAGAACTTGCTTCATATCCATTCCCAGCTTTTTCCAAATCGCGAAGTCGGGCAGGCACGCTGCTTGGTGCGGCGTGGCCGGTGTTCAAGGGGCGATGCGCTGTGGGCTAGGTGTGGGGCAAGCGAGGAAGTTGAAGTGGCAACATACGTTGAGCTCCCGTCCAACGATTCTGCTGCGGGGGATGATTACCCGGTCAGGCGCGCAGAATCTGAATCACGCTGGGTACCATCCGAGGTCAGGGGTAGGCTGTTGAGTTCAAACATAACGGAATGAATTTCAAAAATATAATGCTGTTTTGGCATAAGCTAATATTCACTACTTTTATTATTTATAAATATTTTTATTCGTAAAGGTAATGTTTTTTCCATCAATAGCAGAGAGATTGGGGCCTGGGAAGGTTGTTTCGATGATCGGTTTCTGGCTGCACTAGATAAAAATGTGGGAGGGGGCTTGCCCCCTCCCACAGTGGTAAGCGGTGCGGCCAGTTTATTGAGCGGGCCGCAACAACTGCATCTGCTGGCGATAATCATCCGTCACCTGCCGCGCCTGGCTGCTGCTGGTAATCACCCTGGGCGTAATCAACACAATCAGCTCCGTACGGTCCTTGGACTTGCTGGTATTGCCAAACAACCACCGCAACCCCGGAACCTTCCCCAGGTAAGGCACGGCGCTGACGCTCTCAGCGTTGTCCTGCTTGATCAACCCACCGAGCAACACCGTCTGCCCACTCTGCACCGCCACCTGGGTCGACACCGAGCGCGTTGAAATCCGCGGGTTCACCGGTGTGTCGCTATTGCCCACCTGGCTCTCGGCATCACTGACCTGCTGCTGGATATCCATGTACACCAAACCGCCTGGATTGATGCGCGGTACCACATCCAGAATCACCCCGGTCTGCACATATTCGACGCTGCTCAGGGTGGTGTCGGCGTCCCCCGTGTTGACGGTGGTCTGGCTGATGGGAATGTTGTCGCCCACCTGGATCTGCGCCGGCTGGTTATTCATCACCACCAGCGACGGCGCCGACAGCACCTGGGTGCGACCGTTGGTTTCCAAGGCGTGCAGGGCCACTTGCAGGTTGGCGCTGACGAAGGAATAGAACAACGAATCCGCCGCTCCCAGCCCTGCCCCGCCACCGCCTAATGCACCTTGGCTGCCGGAGGCATTGGCGACTGTGGTGCTGGTGGAATTGCCGGCCAGACGGCCGAGGTACCACTGCACGCCAAGGTCCAGTTCACCCGTGAGCTTGACCTCGAGGATGCGGGTCTCGATCTGCACTTGCAGCGGTGGATTGTCGAGGCGTTTGATCGCCGCTTCGATCTCTTTCCATTGCGCCGGGCGGGTGCGCACCAGCAGTTGGTTGCTGCTCTTTTGCGCGGTGATGCGGGTGCCCGCTTCAAGGTCGCTGGCGGGGCGCGACTGAGTGTTTTCGACGCTCGCCGATTCGGGCTCTTCGGGTACGGGCGCTGGAGCGTTGGCCTGTAGACCTGCGCGGGTGGACGAGGACAAGGTGGTGGTACGTAACCCCGGCGCAACCTTGGCGGGCGTGTCGTCCTTGATCGCGCCGTTACCGTAGATCTGCCGCAGGTATTTGGCTAAATCGGCGGCCTTCATATTGCGCACGTCGTACACATACATCTGCGGTTCGTTGCCGCCGCCCTCGTCGATAGTGCGAATCCAGTCGCCCACTTCGTTGAGGTACTGGGGTTGGGAAGATATCGCCACCACCGAGTTGGTGCGCTCGACCGGCAAGAAGCGCAGCATGCCCGCCAGGGGCGTGCCGCTGTCGGCGCCGAACATGGCTTGCAGCTCGGGCATCAGCTCGGCCACCGAGGCGCGTTGCAGGCCGAATACCGCCACCGACATGCCTTTGAGCCAGTCCACATCGAAGGTATCGATGGTGTCCTGGTAGTTGGCCAGTTCTTCCGAGGTACCGGCCAGGCTCAGCACATTACGCGCCGGGTCAACCAACAAAAAGGCGTTCTCACGGGCGAACGGCTTGAGCAGTTTCTGCATCTCGGTGGCGGAGATATAACGCAGCGGGAACAGCCGCGCCGAGAGACCGCTGGACGGTGGCGCCACGCGCATCTGCGGTACCAGCTTGCCCGCCACTGCCTGGTTGGCCGGCAGAACTACGTAGCGGTTGCCCTGCTTGATCATGGCATTGTCAGTCCAGGACAGCAGGGTCTCGAGAATCGACAGTGCCTGCTGTTTGTCCACCGGTTTGGAGGTGGAGAAGCTGACATTGCCCTTCACGCCCTCGGCGATGCTGTAGTTCTCGTGCAGCAGGTCGCCCATTACGCTGTTGATCACCGCCTCGATGGGCTGGTCGGCGAAGTTGAACACAATGTCACCGCCCTGCGCCGGCACTTTCACCGGCGCGGTGGGCTGGCGCACAAAGCCTTGATTGCCGCGAATCAACTGGCGCTGGGGCGGTGCCGGGGTCGCCGGCTGCGGGCTTTCGGCCACGGGAGCCGGGGTTGGCGGGCGTTGCGAGCCAGTGCCCTGCAGCGCTTCGTGCAGCAGGTCGGCGTCCGGGTCGAGGGTGTCGGGCAAAGATCCACAGCCGCCCAATGAGACGGCAGTGGCCAGGCAAAACAGCGAAGTGCGCATATCGATCAAGGGAGGGGCTCGCGGGGATGGGAGATCAGGGGTAACCGCTTGCCGTAGAGGCTCAGGGTCTGGGTACGCCCGTCCAGGGCGAAACGGGCGTATTGCGGGGTCAGGTGTTCCAGGCGCCAGCCGTTGGGCAGGGTCTGGCCCAGGCGCACGGTCAAGGGTGGGCCGCCGGCTTGTTTGAGCATGGCCATTTGCAGGTTACCGGTGATCATGATGCCGCTGAGGGTCAGGTTGGCCAGGCTCGCCACCCGGGTTTTGCCCACCACCCGGTCCGGGCGCCGATCAGGGCTGAACAGCGGCGCCTGCCAGGTGCTGGCGAGGTCCTGCAACGCCAGCGTAGGCGCGGCTTGCACACTGACGGAAGGCTGCGCATGCATCGGTTCTTCGGGTAACCACCGGGGTGCATCGCCGATACTGCTGAGGATCACCGCCATCAACAGCCCCAATAACCCGGCCAGGCCGAGCAAGCCCCATTCCAAAGGACGCAGTGGGCCGGTCATGGCACCACCCGTGCCGGTTGCAGGTAGCCACGCACCAGCAGTTGCACCGCCAGTTTGCCCGCCCCGCCATTGGCCGGCGCCTGTTTGCTGCGGCGAATGCGCAGCTCATCGACAAACAGAAACTGTGGCTGATATTCCAGCGCATGCAGGATCGCGGTCAGCGGTTCGATAGCGCAGTTGAGCGTGAGGCTGACCTTGACCTGGCGATAGGGCTCGCTGTCGTCCTGTTCGGTGGTGATGGGCTTGCGCTGGGTCAGGTTGCAGCCGCCGCCGAGGTTGGCGTGGCTGTTGATCAGGTCGGCGAGGCGCTGCATCAGGTCGGCGGCGACGACGTCCGGATCATCGCCAGGCAACAGGCTGGCGCTGCTGGCCGGGTCCTGCCGTGCCAGCTCAAGCTGCGCGCGCAGCGCATCGCCCTGGCGCACTACGCTGGCGTAGCGTTGCTGTTGCTCACGTAACTGTTCGGCCTGTTCGCCCATGGCCCGCAGCGGCCCGGCGAACCAGCTGTCGATCAACAGCCAGTAGGCCGCGCCGAGCACCACGGCGAGCACCAACAAGGCCGCACCGCGACGTTCACGGGGTGTGAGGGGTCGGCGCATCGGCGGCCTCCTGGCGTAAGCGGGCACGCAAGGCAAACTGGTCCTTGCCGGTGCGTGCGTCGGGTTGGATCACCCCCTCGAACTGGGCGTTGTCCAGACGGTGGCAGCCTTTGATGCGGGTGATCAAGCCACTGGCCTTGGCGCTTTGACCAGAGAAAGTCACCGCCCCCGCCTTGACGTCCAATTGGTCGAGCCAGGTGTCGGCTGGCAGGCAGGAGGTCAAGTCATTCAGCAGTGCGGCCAGGGGCGGTTGCGCCAGTTTGCGCTGGGTGAGGTACTGCGCCGCGCCACGGGTATTGAGCAGTTGCTGGCGCAGGGCGTGCACCTGGGCGACCTCGGCTTTTTGCTGCTGCACGGTGGCGTGCATGGCGTCGAGTACGCGCTGGCGGTCGTTGAGCCACAGCAGCATCGCCGCGATCAGCAAAGCGCCACACAACCACGGCAGGCTGCGCTGCAGGTGCTTTCCGGCTGGACGTTGGCGCGGGCGTAACGGCGCGGGCAGCAGGTCGATGCCCAGGCCCGCCACATCCACGCGGTGGGGATGCAGGCCGAGGGCGGCGCAGTCGCTGAGAATCGGGTCCAGGCGCTCACGCAGGATCGCCACCAGCGTCACCTCAAGGTGACTGGATGTGCGCCGCTCCTGGCGGGCCACAAAGTACAGTTGCTCGGCGTCGAATGGGGTGTAGCGGTCCAGTTCGTAGCCGACCACCTCCGTGAGGTTACGCGCGGCAGCCAAGGGCAGTTGTACGCTTTGCTGCAGCACCGCGTCGGGGGCGAGCATCAGCACCTGGCGCGCGCTGCCCGGGACCACCGGCGCCGTCAGTGGCCAATGATGGACCTGCTCAGGCGGCTCTTGAAGAGCCAGCCAACTGGGCACACAGCCGCGCAGTTCCAACAGCCACAGGCGCCAGCCTTGCTGCAACAGGCTGCCGCGCCAATGCCGGGCGATAGGTTCGAGTCGATTCATTCTTGCCACCGCACGACCCGATAGGGCTGTGCGCTGTCCTCCGCGGGGCTCAATAAGACGGTGAGTTGCAGGCGCGCCTGAGAGCCGCCGGGGCGCTCGGCGCGGCTGTCGATTTCCAGTACCTGGCCGGGGTCGGCGCCCTCGGCGTTGTGGCGCGGCAGGTTCAATGCCTTGCGCATCAAGGGGCTGGCGAATGCCGGATCGGGTCGATCGAGGTCGCTCCACAAGGTGATTTCCGGCAACAGTCGACTGTAGAGCGCCTGGGTCATACCGGGGAGTTGACGCACCTCTTCGAGCACCCGAAACGGCGCCAGGCCCTGGTGACGCCGGGCCTCGAGCGCCTTGACCAGTTGCTGGGCCTGAGCCGGTGTAGCGCCGCAGGCCAGGGCCAGACGCAGCAGGTCATCCGTGTCGGCGTTGACCAGGTACAGTTTGCCGCGCTCACTGCGCAGGCGGACCTGCAACCGGGCGTCATCGAAGGTCAGTGCGATAGCGCGCCCGTCCGCCACCCAATGCCGATCAGCCATGACTTGGGCGATGCCAGCCTCGGCGGCCAAAAGCGTCTGGGTGTGCTGGCGGTGCCACAGTGCCTGGCGACTTTCCAACTGCACCCAACCGGCCAAGCCGCCGAGCAACACGCTGAGCAAGGCCAGCACCCACAGCACCAGCAACAACGCCGCCCCGCGTTGGCGCTTCATTGTTCAAGACTCGCGCTGGACAGGTTCAGGCGCAGGGCAATCACCTGGGTAACCCACGGCAGCGGCCCGTTAACGCTGGCGTCGATGCGTACCGCTGCGGGCAACCGCTTGGGCCAGGGCCACACGCTCAACCAGCCGGTGGGCTGGCCCAATGGTGATACGCCGCGATAACTGAATTGCAGCGCCTCGACGTTGTGCAACAGCACCTGGGGCTGATCACGCAGGGCGTTGGTGTGGGACTCCAGCTGCGAGAACGCTACCTGTAAATCCTGCTCGACCCGTTGCAGGGTAAAGCGCTGGATCCCACCGCCGAGCACACCGGGTAAGGTCGCCACAAACTGCAAGCGCTCAGCCGTACCGATAAAAAAACCCTCGGCCTGGCTGTCGTCCTCAGTGATATCCAACGGCAGCGCCTCGCTGATTGCGTTGCGCAAAAACTGGTGGGCGGCGCGGGTTTCATCCAGGCTGACGGTGTAGCGCTGCGCCTTGAATACCGCCCGATTGGCTCCCAGCAACGCACCGCCCACCAACAGCAACAACACCGAGAGCAAACTGAGCACCACAAGGATTTCCAGCAAGGTAAAGCCCTGCTCGCGGCGCGTCACAGGCGTGCCTTCAAGGTGCTGAAGCGTGCCTGGTGCTGGCCTTCGCTGAGGCTCAGGTCGAGGCGAAACAGATGGGCTTGTTGCCGGGTACTGGTCAATTGCCAATGGATGCCATCGAGCTCACCTTGGCGGGTGCCAGCGCTCAGCGGGCCGGCCGCTTCCTGGTCCAGCACGGTGAGCGCGGCATGGGTGAGCCGGTCGCTGTGGGCCACTTGCGACAAAGAGCGCGCACTCTGGCCGAAGGCAACCAGCAACACGCTGCTGCACACCGCCATCAACGTCAGCGCGGCGAGCATTTCCAGTAAGGTGAAGCCGGCCTGGTGCTTCATGGCAGCGCCTTGGACTGCACGCTGCCCGTGAGCCAGCCAATGTCGATACGCCAACGTCGCGTGCCGTTGGCCAGCAGCAGGTTACCGCCAGTGGAGCTGCCATCGGGGTAGAACACCACGGCAGAGCCTGCCTGTTCGGCACTGTGCAACGTCACCTGCAACTGCGCCGGCCAGTATTGCGGCGCTCGCCCTGGCGCCTGGAACCTCAGGCCCTGAAGGTCAAACTCGGTGCGCGCCGCCTGGCCGCTGATGATCGCGCCCGCCCGAGTGGTGCGCAGCGCCTCGACCATCTGCCCGACCAGCCGACGTTCCTGGGCCACCTGCAGCCCCTGGCGCACACCGAATGCCAGCAACCCAGCCGCGATGCCGATCAATACCAGGACCACCAGCATCTCCAGCAGGGTAAAGCCGCGCTGGGCCACGGGCGGGTTATTCCCAGTTGCCCAAGTCGGCACTGTAGCCCTCGCCGCCCGGTTGACCGTCCTGGCCGTAGAAGATCAGGTCGAAAGCGCCGTGCTCACCGGGGAAGCGATAGCCGAAGCCGTGGCCGAACGGGTCTTTCAACTCCGACGGCTTGGCATAGGGGCCAGCCCAACTGGAGGCATTGGCCGGCTTGTCCAGCAGCTGTTGCAGGGTGTTGGGCGGCGCACCCACATCCAGGGCGTAGCTGTCGATCTTCATGCTCAAGCTCGCCAGTTGCGCCTTGCCCGCGCCGTATTTGCCTTTGTCCACATTGCCGCCGACCTGGCGCACCACAATGGTCGCGACGATGCCCAGCAGCACGATCACCGCCAGCATTTCCAGCAGGGTGAAGCCGCGTTGGCGGCGTCTGGTTCTCATCCGTTCAGCTCCTTTAATGTTCATATATGGCTGGTGAGGCTCATCAGCGGCAGCATGATCGCGAGCATGATCACGGCCACCAGCACGGCCATGACCACGGTCAGGGACGGCACCAGCGCAGCGAGCAGGCGGTCGATTGCGCGCTTGGCTTCGATGTCGAAGATGTCGGCAACCTTGAGCAGCATGTTGTCCAGTTCACCGGCTTGTTCGCCGACTTCGATCATTTGCAGGGCCAGCTCCGGCAGCAGCGGCTGGCGGCCAAATGCATCGGCCAGGGTGCCGCCGCCTTTGACCCGTTGCGCCGCCAGCGCCACTTGCGCCTGCAGTGCACGGTTGCTGCAGACCTGCCGGGCGATAACCAATGCGGGCAGCAACGCCACGCCATTGCTGAGCAAGGTGCCGAGGGTGCGGGTCAGGCGTGCGGCTTGCACCCGTTGCAGCAGCGGGCCGATCACGCGGATGCCCAGCAGGCGCCGGTCGCAGCGCTCGCGGCGGCTGGGGTCGCGCAGGCGCGCTGCCAGGACCCATGCACTGATCGACAACCCGGCCAACAGCACCAGGCCATAGGCCCCCAGAAACTCGCCTAGCCCGAGGATCACTTGGGTGATCAGCGGAATCGGCACGCCCAGGTCCTGAAAAATCGGCACGAATTGCGGCACCACATAAGCCAGCAACAGCGCCAGCGAACCCAATACGCCGACCACCAGGAACGCCGGGTAGATCAGCGCGTTGATCACCTCGCCACGCAGTAACTGGCTGCGCTCCAAATAGTCGGTGAGCTGGCGCAGAGTAGCTTCCAGTGCCCCACCCGCTTCACCGGCGCGCACCATGCTCAGGTACAGCGGGGAAAACGTGCCGCCCTCCTCCTCCAACGCAGCCGACAGCGGCTTGCCGGCCTTGACGTGGTCGCGGATGCGCTCGATCAACGCCCGCACCTGGGGTTGGCCGGGCTGCTTGAGCAGCAGCCCCAGCGAGCGTTCAAGGGGCTGGCCGGCGCCGAGCAGCGTGGCCAGTTGCTGGGTGAAACTCACCAGCGCGGCGCCCTTCAACTGCCCGCGTGTTTTGCGCAACAAGGGGCTGCCCGCCGTTTCGATGTGCAGCAACAACCAACCACGCTTGTGCAAAGCGGCGACCGCGGCGGCCCGGTCAGTGGCTTGCAGCGTGCCGCTCTGGGCGACGCCCTGGCTGTCCAGGGCGCGGAACTTGAATAGGCTCACGCGTCCTCTCCACGGGTCACGCGCAGCACTTCTTCCAGAGACGTGACACCTGCCAGCGCCTGGCGCAAACCGTCTTCATACAAGGTGCGCAAACCGGCGCGGCGGGCGGCCTGTTCAAGGGTGGCGGCATCGGCGTGGCGCATCAGCAGGCCGCGCAACTCGTCGTTCATCACCAGCAGTTCGGTGAGCGCGCTGCGGCCGTGATAATCACCTCGGTAGAGCAGGATCGGGCGCTGCTCGGTCAAGCGATCCAGGCCATGCTCCTTGATCAATTGCGGCGATGCTTGGAACGCCACACGCGTGGCCGGGTCCAGGCGTCGCACCAGGCGCTGGGCGAGGATGCCGCTGACGGTGGAGGCAATCAGGTAGCTTTCCACACCCATGTCGAGCAAGCGCGTGATGCTCGCCGCGGCGCTGTTGGTGTGCAGGGTTGAAAGGACCAAGTGGCCGGTGAGAGAGGACTGTACGGCGATGCGGCAGGTTTCCAGGTCGCGGATTTCGCCGATCATGATCACGTCCGGATCCTGACGCACGATGGCGCGCAGCACCCCGGCAAAGTCCAGGCCGATGGCCGGCTTGACCTGGATCTGGTTGATGCCCTCAAGCTGGTATTCCACCGGGTCTTCCACGGTGATGATCTTGCGCTCGCTGGTGTTGAGCCGCGACAAGGCGGTGTAGAGCGTGGTGGTTTTACCCGAGCCGGTGGGCCCGGTGACCAGCAGGATGCCGTGGGGCCGCTCGAGCAGGTCGAGGAAGGCCGCCAGGCGCTGGCCGTCGAAGCCCAGGCTGGGAAAGTCGAACTGCACGGTTTGCCGGTCCAACAGGCGCATCACCACCGACTCGCCAAAACTGGTGGGCACCGTGGACACGCGCAAGTCCAGCTCCTTGCCCTGAATGCGCAGCATGATGCGCCCGTCCTGGGGCAAGCGCCGTTCGGCAATGTCCAGGCGCGCCATGATCTTCACCCGCGAGATTACCGCCGCTGAGGAGCTGGCAGGCGGTGCTTCGGCGTCGTGCAGCACGCCGTCGATGCGGTAGCGCACCTTGAGCTGGTTTTCGAACGGTTCGATATGGATGTCCGAAGCGCGCTGTTCCACCGCGCGCTGCAGGATCAGGTTGACCAGGCGAATCACCGGCGCTTCGGACGCCATGTCCTTGAGGTGCTCGATATCCTCGAGGGCGCCGCCCTGCTCATCGAGGTTTTCGATCAAGGTGCCCATGGCGGAACGGCCCTGGCCGTAATAGCGCTCGATCAATGCATCGACTTCATTGCGCGGGCCGATGGCCAGCCACACCGGCACCTGACAGGCGTAGGCCAGGGCCTGGAACGGATACAACTGCGCCGGGTTGGCCGCCAGCACGCGCAATCCACCCTCGTCCCAGCCAATGGGCACGACTTGGTAGTGACGCATAAAGCGTTCGGTCAAGACGGGCAATGGGTCGAGCAGCGGCGGCGCGGCGTCGGCCAGCAGCAACGGCGCGTCGAGCAAGTCAGCCCAGGCGCGAGCCAGTTCGACTTCGGACACCAAGCCCAAGCGCGTCAGCAAACCCAGCAGGTCGCGAGGGTCATTGGACAGGCGTTGGGCGCGTTCAAGATCCAGGGTTTTCAGCCCGGCGTGCTGCATCAGCCACGCGCATACCTGATCGGTGTGCGGTATCTGCACATGGCAGGCATCGATGGGCGTTGAAGACATAATTTGAAGTGTCTAGTTGCGAGAAAGTATGGCTATTTGGAACTATCGAACACTACCCATGCAGTGCCATTAGTTCGCCACGCCGCAGTCGGAGTTAACTGGGTTAATCGACTGGAAGTTCTAGTGCTAGTTCCGGGATGAGGGGTAATAATATGAAATACTGTACTGCGACTTAAGTGAAGAGGGGGCAGATTTGGCTTCGCCCCCTCCTTTGGGAAAAACCGCTTACCGCTTTGTCGCCAATACAAAACGGTGCACAAGTCCACCAAACACGCCGCCCAGTAAAGGCACCAACCAGAATACCCACAACTGGGAAACCGCCCAACCACCCTGGAAAACTGCCACGCCCGTACTGCGCGCCGGGTTAACCGATGTATTGCTCACTGGAATACTGATCAGATGGATCAACACCAAAGCGAGCCCGATAGCAAGCGGCGCAAAACCTGCCGGTGCCTTTTTATCGGTAACGCCCAGGATGATCAGCAAGAAGAACGCAGTGAGTACAAACTCGGTGACAACGACTGATAGAAATGAAAAGCCAGCGGGTGAATGCTCGCCATAACCATTGGTAGCAAAACCGGCTGACACGTCAAACCCTGGCTTGCCGCTTGCGATCAAATACAACACCCCGGCAGCTGCAATAGCGCCAAGCACCTGCGTGACGATATAGGGCGCCACTTCCTTACAGCCGATGCGCCCGCCAGCCAATAAACCAAGGGTCACAGCCGAGTTGAAATGCCCCCCGGAAATATGACCGACCGCGTAGGCCATGGTTAATACCGTCAAGCCAAATGCCAATGCCACCCCTACAAAACCAATACCCAGCTCAGGGAATGCAGCAGCCAGCACGGCACTGCCACAACCGCCCAGTACCAGCCAGAACGTGCCCAAGAACTCGGCGGCAAGACGCTTTATCATCAGGAAACTCCTTATCAGGCTTAAAGAGGCCGAGCCTAACAAGCGAGTATCGGGGCTGGATGTGGGAAATTTCCTCAGTAAAACCGACTAACCAAAAGCTGTGCCCGTCGTGCAGGATGCTTTCGAAGAAAAAGCATGCATTCCAGACATGAAAAAGCCCCGGCAATGCCGAGGCCTGATGAATATGTTTGGTATTTCTATCGAATCACTTCTGCGCGGCGTGATTTGCCGTTACTGAGGTACGCCCGCCTTGGCGATCAACTCACGCAACCGGAAATCCTTAGGTTCAAACACATCGAGGAGCCCGATCGCCTTCAGAGCGGGTAGAGATTGAATAATTTCTCGCTCCGCTAGCAGTTGATCATCCTTGCTCGCCGTCGAATCACTCCAAACGCGTACGTTTGCCAAAAAGGCACCGACCGTCCCCTTACGTACGGTCACTCCGTCAAATGTTGCTTCGTTTGTGTCGTCGGCAAGAACGTCTTCGGCACGCATATCAATCTCCGCAGTTGGGCTGCTGTTACGTCTGTGACTTTCGCAGGAGAGTCATGCCGACAATAGCGCACTTATTTCGCGCTGGCATTTAAATGAAATTCAAGCCATATCCTGCCGGGCCCTACCACTGAAACCAGAGCAAACCCGGCGCCTGGCCGGGTTCGTTGATCGACAAGTCTTCAGTTGTCAGGGTGCTCGCTCGCTACTGAATCGGCAGCGTCTACGTCCGACATATCTTCCTCCAGAGGTGCCTCGTCGTCCGGTGGCGACGGGATGTTATCTTCATCACGCTTTGGATCACGACCTGTCTCGTTGTCCGTGCCGCGCGTTACTGCCTGCTGTGAAATATTGCCTGGGGCGTTCTCGTTGATTTCCATGCTGGCTCTCCGTTCTCACGCCCGGGATATCCGCGCTTAAAGATGGGAGTCGGCTGGTCGCAGTGAGTGCCGAGTAGTGGACGAACGGCGAAAAGCCAAAAGCCCGGTCGAGTGCCGAGGCTCGTAAAGTGTTACACATCAGGTTCGAGCCAAAAGCGGCAGCTAGGCGGGCGGGACACTTTCGATATACTCGGTAGATAACCGGAGTAAACAGGAATGGACCCCAGATGAAATACCTAGCGATCCTCATAGCTTTTGCAACTCTCGGCGCTTGTTCGGCGTACAGCCCCGGACAAAGCGACCCTGACATCAAGGTTGGCGGCTTCCAAATCAGCTGCGATGCAGTGCCGGCAAATCAGCCTGGCTGCTATTCGGCACCACCTTCTAAGAAACCTTCAGAGAAAATCAACTTGCAGCCTGATAGAAGCTGACTCCATAGAGCCGAACTAAACGAGGCTTTCTCTAGGAAATAAATAGCCCACTCACCGACGCCATCAAGAAATCCCTATCGATGCTTGGCTTCAGCGCCGACGAGATCGAACGCCTGGCCGAACTCAAACGGATCAAGTCCGACAGCGTGTCGCAGATCAGCGAATACTGGCGCCGCAACATGGAAGCTGACAACAACAAGCGATCAAACGGCCGCTGTTCACCATTATTCTGGCAATGAGCAGTGAGCGGGCACACCTGTACAAGAAAGCGGGAAAGGATGGGCAGAAGATCGCAGGCCATGCGAGCGAGGGCATGACCAAAAACTACCAGCGAGACCACGAGAAAATCATCTGGCCCGAGGCAATTACGGACCTGAATATCAGTGAAATCACCGGGTAGTTTTGCGCAGCCACAAAAAAGCCGATCTACCTGATCGGCTTAAGTGTCTGATTTTACTCAGGAATAATGGTCGGGACGGAGTGATTCGAACACTCTACCCCTAGCACCCCATAAAGGTGAATCACAATCCAATCCAGTCTAAACAATTCCAGGAACAAGGCCTAAAGCACTGTATTTACTAGGCCAATACAGTTTACACAGTCCAACCGCTTCCGATAGTATTCTACCAAAGCCAGCGAGAAACGGTGACCCAACGGTGACCATCTGGAGCCTGGCCTTTCTGGGGAAGCGAAAGTGGCGACGATCACCGACAAACAGATGAACGCAAAACCAGCCAAACCTACCTGGCTGATCGAGGATGCTCCTCGCGGCTGCGGCCGATTCATGGCACGTCTTCGCCCAGATGGCGAACGCCTGTTTTACTTCAGGTATACCGACACCAGCGGTGGAAGAGTGTTTCTGCCCATAGGTGCATATGACGCCACTGGCACTGATGGACTTACCCTCAAGGAAGCAAGAACTAAAGCTGGAGAGTGGTCACGCCTCTACCAAAGTGGAACTCGCAACTTACGTGAACATCTGGATGCCGAGGAAGCTGCCCGTATCGCAGCCCGAGATGGTGAATTGGCACGACTCACCGCCGAGAAAGCAGAAGCCGAAGCCGAGCAAGCTCGCCAGGCGGCACGCAAGACTGTTACCGACCTATTCGAGCACTGGGCTAAGGTTGATCTCATCAACCGCAAGGACAAGGGTGCAGAGGCTCGTCGGATGTTTGAAAAGGACGTTCTGCCCTTCTTGGGCGACTTGGCTGTCGCTGATGTGAAAAAGGGTCATATCACCGAGGTGACAGATGCCCTCCTCGCTCGCGGTGTAAACCGTATGGCCAAGATGGTTTTTTCGCTTATGCGTCAAATGTTCCGCTTTGCCGTAGACCGCGACCTTATTGAGCACGATCCCAGTGCCAGTATCCGCAAAGCTAAGATAGGCGGCAAAGATACTGAACGCGACCGAGTACTGAGTGATGACGAAATCAAGCTGCTTGCTAAGAAAGCCCCTGATGCAGGACTGCTAGTCACCACCGAAGCTGCAATCTGGATTGCCCTATCGACCTGCTGTCGAATTGGTGAGCTCCTGAGCGCCCGATGGGAGCATATCGATCTAGAGCAAAGCACTTGGCTGATTCCGTCCGAGAATAGTAAAAACGGCAAACCGCACAGCATCACCCTTTCAGACTTTGCCATTAGCCACTTCAAGCGCGTAAAGCAGATTAATAGCCTGTCACCTTGGTGCTACCCGAACACCTACATAACTGACCATGTATGCCCTAAAACGGTAACCAAGCAGCTGGGAGATCGCCAGCGCCTTCCGGAACAAGGCTCCATGAGCCGACGTAGCGCCAAAGCCCAAGCACTGTTGCTACCAGGCGGAAAGTGGACGCCTCACGACCTGCGGCGTACAGGCGCGACGATTATGACTGCTATTGGCGTGCTTCCTGAAGTGGCTGAACGTTGCCTCAACCACACAGAGGAAAATAAGGTAAAACGCATATATCAGCGTCATAGCTATGCTAAAGAAATGGCGGAGGCTTGGGAAGTTCTCGGCAAACATTTATCCGGCCTGATATAGACAACCACTCCAACCGCCCAGAGAAAAGACTAGCAGCGCTACACAAGGACACTATTACAAATGAAAAACAAAGAGTTTGTTATATCAGTAACTGAATTTCTTGAGGAGCACAGCATCTCCGAAAGTGAATTCAAAAACAGAATCGAAAAGCTGCAGATTTCCCTTTTATGCCGCCGCCCTAGAAATGTTGCAGTTCACGTATCAGGCTCGGCTATCGTCGCAGGTTCAGATGAGCTACAAACAGCACAAAGCCTATTTAAGCGGCATAGGGGCACACCTTTCAGCGAAGAGCACGATTACCACGCAATTGTAGAATCCAACATTAAATTCTTCTCCATACCCCCCTCTGAGTGGGCTGAAATTATAGATTACGGAGAAATCCTAAAGGATAATTTTAGCTGTGCCTTTATCAGCAGCATCAAAGAAGGACTTTCAGTAATTTCGGCGATTGAACAACTAAAAGCACAATTAAAACCCTATCCATCCCTTGTGGTTGACGCAGGATTTTTTGTGACTAACCGAAAAAGCAACCAGCCACAAGAAGAAAAAATTACCGCCGCGGAAATACTAATTAAAAAAGAAGACACTCAAAAAATCCTTAATGAAGGAATGGAGGAGAGCCGCTACAGTCAAAAAATGGAATGGATGTCAGAGGATCTTGCAATCCTGAACGAAGCATCAGATAGATTCATCAAAAAAGAAAAAATCACCTCAATCGATCAAAAAAAAGAACTTATCGAAAAAATAAAAGACTGGCTAAAATCTAGATTCAGCCTCAGAGGCGGAGATCTTCTAGATCAGGCGGCTTATGCAATACTTCCAGACAGGCTCTATGAGTATACACCAATTGAAAAGCCAGGCAATGAAATCATCAAAGAATATCCTTCCCATGCCTCAATCTCGTTGATTATGATAAACGAGGCGGCAAAGCTTTTCTGGAAACAAAGCCAAGAAAGCACCAAAAAATATCACCCCAAAAAGGAAACAATTAAAAACCATTTGTGCGATGAGTGCGGGCTAACAGTAAAGCTTGCCGTAGCAGCTGCCAGTATTATCAGCTTAAAGCCTAGAAAGTAATCAAAAAGGCTTTCTACACAGAACCATTAGGCGCCGCCTGAGCAGGACATGAACGTCTAGGGCGCCCTCTCTTCATAGTTTTCAGCTTTGGCATATTTCCCCTGAAAAATGACCTGCCACTATCAGCAGAGAGCCGTACCCAATAGTCCACTTTCGTAAGATATGACGCCACCCTATTCTTCAAAGCGCTTACCCTGTCCAGCTGATTAAAACTAATCATACCTATTCCAAGATATTTATATTTATCCTTTACTGCATTACAATTGAAATAGCGCCCTGATCCTGCCGTAATTGAGTCCCGCCAATACTCACCAACCATTCTAGCCAAAACCCCATCCTGGCGATGATTTGATCCATTATAAAAAAGCAACAAATGAAAATGAAACCCCTTTAGCTGTCCATATTCCAGCTTACAAGCAAACCCTAACAACCCATCAACTGGAATGCCCTTGTGTAGATCTTTCTGCATTTTTGCCCAATGTACCTTTACCTTACTAACATCGCCATAAAAATCCTCACGACCACTTACAAAGCCTGACTGATAAGACAAATCAACACGCACAACAAGCATCCTAGAGTGCTTGGCGAAAAGAGCGTCTATATAACCTTCCAAGCTGTTAACTCGCTTAACGGACGCTTTACGGAATCGTTTCAAAACGGCTTTAAAAGCATCACTGGCCAGCTCCAGCCGCACAAACTCTACGAGATCATTCATTCTAACTGAAAAAGCCTCAGCGGCTCCATTGCGTAAATCCCGCCAGACTCTGAGCGAATGAAGCTCATCGACTCGATCAACACATCTGAAAAAAACCTCCACATAAGGATTAACTACATGACAGGGGAAGTACTGTTCAAGCATTCCCTTTCCCCTCTTCAGTTTGTCAACAAAATAGCGACCAAGCCTCTCAGCCTTAACCTTTACCCCGTAAAGTTGATGAGTATAAGAAGAGAACAAAAAGCCCTTACTATCAGCAAGCTCACACATTAATTTCTCAATAGAACGCAACTCCAACACCAAGCTTTCCTCTACCCTTAAAACAGGAAGCCCTCCGACCTCCTCAACCATTAGATCTAACGACCCTCCATTATCGATCCAATCAACTTCATCTATCACTCACTGATTCCTCAAGAAGCCAGCAACATGGCTTTGGGGGGGCCATGCTGCTGACAAATGATCAGTTGACATCACAACCGTCAACTATTGCACCATCAACTTATCTAACTAATTAACTAGACATCAAACAACTGATTTAATTAAACCAAACTACAAACCCAACAATCTAATTAAATAGTAATACATAATCAAGCAATAACCACCTTGAACATGCTTCCTATAAAACCTAGACAAACAAACCAACACAACTCGTAAACAACTAACGCCAAATATCAAAAACAACCCAAAGAGTTAGTACCCCGAAAAGAGACTAGCATCATCTACAAACCACCCTGCCAAGGACAGAGATCAACATAAATAGTTTTGTCCCCAGGATAATTCAAAATCCGGATAGCACTGTTATTTACCAGTCGCAAAAGAACATGCTCAAGAGCAGCTTTCTTTCTAAACTTCCCAGGCCCGCATTGCAAAATATAATTTTTTTTAACAAAACGCTTACCCACCTTACGAAAACTATCAAGCCAGCAATTTAATTCCTGCTCTTCATCGTTCTCTTTAGAGTTCTCCCCAAACAACTTTATAAAATCATTGGAGTACCATTTAGCAAGATCCGTTGCCGCCTGCAAGGTTGACATCGAAATATCACCCTCAAACCCTTCAAAACAATGAAGCAATGCAGCCAACCTAGAAATAACCTCAACTAACTTTGAACCATGATCACCTAGCCCATACAGTATTCCACCTGCACACATCCTTGACTCAATATCATTCGCAATCTCTACCCAAAGCCGAGCCGCTTCGGAGTCGAATCCGATCACTTCTTTTTCTTTTTTATTTCCTCTGAAACAAATAAGATCCATCTCAAGAAAGTGCTCCAACCGCGAGGCAAATTGTGTTTGATGATACCAGGACGGTACGTGAGTGCTTACATATCTAGTCCCCTGTGTTGAAGCCGGGCGACAGATTAGAAAGCGCGCCCACAAACCAGATCCCCTAGACACCCCGCCTTTATGAGCCATGTACTTCGAAAATACGCTCTCCTGGACCATAAGAGAGACTGTCAGCCGTGCGTCAACAAGTTTAAAGCTTTCCGCCGTCTTACGATCAATTGTGATTGAGTCACCACTCCAAATCGCATTTTGCTTTGAAAGGTCATTAAAGGCGCGCCCTTCTAAAACACCTCCACCTTCACTTGAAATCAAACCAGCCGCAGGTAAATTTTCGTACATCCCATGAAACAAAGCCTCAGAGGTTGAGTCCTCATACAAGATCTTAAATTCTTTTGGCTTAGCTGGGGCTTCTTTCTCTAAAGCCAATAGAACCTTCTCCTCTTCGTCAGCAGAAAGCCCTTTTGATGCTTTTTTCATAATCGCTTTTAATACTCCGTTACGTCGAACCATCCAGGTATCGTACTTAACTTTCCACACCGACTGACTCTCCTTCACCTCCTCGCCCTGTTTAGCCTGAAAGGCCCTAATCGGCTTCAAAAAAACATTCTCAACCGTTGACTTCCTTTCACCCGAGTCAGCAATAGCCAGAAGCATCAGCGAGGTCGGAGCGACCTGGCCATTGGGTTTACGAATATCTACAAGGCCCTGCAAGACAACAGAGATTGCAGTTAGGGCCGCATTTTGAATCAATCCCCGCGGAGCCTGAATATTAGCTTGAGCCTCATTTATTGCTGCATCCAGCAAGGGAAATTGCGACAAACTCGGATATGAATCATCTCCGAAATTAGACTTATTTGCGCTATTTCTGAAATAGTTAAAATACATAGCTCACCCAAAAATACAACAAACAACATTAAGAAACTGCAGCAGACATAACGCCCGCCATTGACCATTGATTCTGCCTAGACAGCCTCACACACTCTTCCACCCACAAATTTATTTCACTCTCAATCCAACGCACAGATGTTTTCCCGACACGTATCTGCTTTGGGAATTTCGCATCATAATGACGCGAGGCCACATTTAGCTTGTTATAAATAGTTGACCTTGAAAGACCCGTTCGCGTTAAAACATCTCTCAAGCGAAGCATAACCAACGCTTCTGATTTTTCATTAAACATCATTACACCCGTTAGGACTGGACGAGGCAATCCTATAAGCAGCAACTCAAATCTCAAAGAACGTGAGCGTAACGCTTGCTAACGTTACGCCTTAGAACATGCCACTTTGAAAGCAATTCTGTCTCGCGCCTCAAAATAGAATGTATCTCCCCTTAGCCAGTACTATTCCAGCTATTAATAGCAAAAATAGCTGCCCTTAACGCCAAACCTCACATTCAGATTCCGCCCACAACGTCCCTCCCTGGGATGTTGTTTTGGCAAGCCTCATTCAAAAAAATCTCAGACCTATATCACCTAGATGAACGCTCAGCGATGAGCGCGTCATTCAGCATTTCTGCGTGATACGTGGACTCAGCAAACAGAGAGGAATCATTTATGTACACCCCGTGCCCGAGCTGCAATTCAGGACGAGTGGTTACTAAAAATATCGGTAAACAAACGGGTGGATTAATTGGTGCGGCAGGCGGTGTGGCCAGCGGTGCCGCCGGCGCCCTTTCAGGCGCAGAAGCCGGCGCGGTGCTGGGAGTAGTCGGCGGGCCGGTGGGAA